>JAQIBP010000123.1 GCA_027858995.1 Deltaproteobacteria bacterium
TCAGGTTTACGTTGCTTTAAGTCGCTGCAAAACCTTTGAGGGTATGGTGTTGGCATCCCCTATCCCATCCCATGGTATTGAAACCGATGGGGCAGTGCTTGATTTTTTGAGCAAAGCCAAAAATAATACTCCTGATAAAGAGTTTCTTCAAAAAGCAAAAATATCTTATCAGAAGAAACTGCTTTTGGATTGTTTTGATTTCCAGCAGCTTCAGAACCGCTTTAATTATTTTGTAAGACTTTTAATGGGCAATAAAAATGTTATCCAGATATCAGGTGTGTCTGACATTCAGGATTTGCAGGAGTCAGCAATAAAAGATATTTTCATTGTAAGTGAGAAATTTAAAAGCCAACTCCAGGGTCTTTTTCAAGAGGACACAGAGCCTGAAACAGATGAGCGTATCCAGGAGAGAACAGGTAAGGCTTCTGCCTGGTTTCTGGATAAATTTTCCAAGGTGTTCAAAGATCTTGTGGAAAAATTATATGTGGAGACAGATAATAAAGAACTTGGCAAAAGGATAAACATAGATCTTGAGAATCTAAAGCAGGAGATCAAAGTTAAACTTGCAGGAGTAAAATCGTGTAAAAAAGGTTTTGTGCTTGTTGATTATCTGCATGGAATATCAACAGCAAAAGTTGATTTCTCCTCAAAAAAAATAAAAAAATCCAAAGCTCCCGTATACAGCGAATCAAACATTGACCATCCTGAATTGTTCCAGGAATTGAAAGAGTGGCGTACAGACAAAGCAAAACAGGACAATGTTCCAGCTTTTTTTATCATGCATCAAAAAGTTCTGGTCCAGATTGTGATTAATCTTCCCCAAAACGCAGATGAGCTTGAAAAACTACCGGGCATGGGCCCAAAAACCATTGAAAAATATGGTCAGGATATTCTGGATAGGGTGGTGGAATATCGCAAACAACATAATATTACCGAAGTTATACTGCCGGAGCCTGCCGATATTCCGGAGAAAAAAGTCTCTGAAAAAAAAAGCCAGCCTGGTTTAGATACTAAGCAAATCAGTTTTGATATGTTTAATGATGGCCTGACCATACCTCAGATTGCCACAGAAAGAGAGTTGGTGGAATCTACTATTCAGGGACACCTTGGTTTTTTTGTGGAGAAAGGAGAACTGAATATAGATAAACTTGTTCCACCTGAAAAACAGAAAGCAATAAAGGCAAAGCTCTCCCAAAATCATGATAATTCTCTAAGAACAATAAAAGACAAACTGGGAGATAAAGAGAATTACTCCTATGGAGATATAAAATTAGTAATATCCCATCTGAAATACCTGGTAACCAAGGGATAAATTTAATTGCAAGGATAAAATCCGAATTTAAAAATATCCTTGCCATTGATTTTGAAAGTGTACCCAATGGGGATACTTATCATATCGGAGCTGTTCTCAATGATAAATCTTTTCAGAGAAAGGGTATAAAAAATTTAAAAAAAGCCCTTGAGGAGTTGTCAGAATTTTCACAGAAAGCTGATTTTATACTTGGACATAATCTAATCAACCACGATCTTCCCATTGCAAAAGCAGCTTTTCCTGAAACAGCTTTTTTAAAGCTTCCAATTATTGATACTCTTTTTTTATCTCCGCTTGCTTTTCCTGAAAATCCTTATCATAAGTTAATTAAAGATTATAAATTGGTCAGGAACAGCAAAAATAATCCAATAGCAGATGCAAAACTTGCCCTGGCTGTTTTTTATGATCAGATGGATGCATTTCATGCCATGGTTCAGACTGATCCAGGACTTGTGGCTTTTTTTACCTTTGCTTTTGAGCATTCCTGTAATGAAAGTTTGAAGTTTAATGGTATTTTTAAGTTTTTTTATGCTCTATCCAACAATATTCCTGATCAAGCCCGAGCAAAAAAAATCTTTCAAACTTTAAGCCAGGGAAAGGTCTGTTCAAAAGGTCTTGATGGAGTATGGAATGAATTTTGCGACCGAGGAGAAAAAAGATCTGTGTTGGCCTATGTTCTTTCCTGGATAATGGTATCAGGTGGAAATTCTATTATACCACCATGGGTGAGGCATGAATTTACAGAGATTTCAAAAATTGTAAAAAAATTAAGATATGGGTGTAATAATAAGGATTGCCTCTATTGCAGAGAAAACAATGATTCAATAAAATTGTTGAAAAAATATTTTGGATTTGAAGAATATAGAACACTTGCTGATGGAAGAATGCTTCAAAAACAGATTATTGATTCAAACCTGGCTGGGAATTCTTTGCTTGCCATCCTTCCTACTGGAGGTGGAAAATCCATTTGCTATCAGATCCCGGCTCTTCACAGATATGAAAGGCTTGGCGAACTTTCCCTTGTAATTTCCCCTCTTAAAGCATTGATGAAAGACCAGGTGGACAATTTAAACAAGGCTACTGGTTTTGAGTGTGCTGCAGCAATTAACGGCAGCCTGACCCTTCCGGAACGTGGCGCTGTAATGGAAAAAGTAAGGCTTGGCGATATTGGCATCCTCTATATATCTCCTGAACAGCTTCGTAATTTCAGTATAGCAGAGCTTATCAGATCAAGGGAAGTGGGATGCTGGATTTTTGATGAAGCCCACTGCCTTTCAAAATGGGGGCATGATTTTCGACCTGATTATCTCAATGTTTCAAATTTTATGGATGATTACAGAAGGCAAAATAAGCTTAATGCCCTTGTGGGAGCTTTTACCGCAACAGCCAAAAAAGATGTAATAGAGGAAATCACAAGCCATTTTAAGGAAAACCTTGACCTTGATCTTGAATATTTCATGGGGGGAGTCGAGAGAGAAAATCTGAATTACCAGGTCTGGCCGGTAACAAAGAGTGAAAAAGATGATCTTATTTTTAATACTGTTCAAGACACTCTTTTGCAACAAAGTGGCTCAGTGATTGTCTATTGCTCATCAAGAAAAAAAACAGAAAAATTAAGTCGGTTTTTAAATGAGAAAGATATATCTTCTAAGGCATTCCATGCAGGTCGAAGTGAGCCTGAAAAAAGAAATATTCAGGATGATTTTATCCAGGGTGATATCCGGGTAATATGTGCCACAAACGCCTTTGGAATGGGTATAGATAAAAAAGATATCAGACTTGTAATCCATGCTGATATTCCAGGCTCCCTTGAAAATTATCTCCAGGAGGCAGGCCGGGCAGGAAGGGATATGGAGCCTTCGGACTGCATCCTTTTATATGAGCAGGAAGATATTGAAGATCAGTTTGCATTAAATGCATTTTCAAGGGTCTCTCTAAAGGATATTAAAAGGATCCTGAAAATACTGAAACAAAGGGGAAAGAAAACACCTGATATTATAATCACTCCCGGCGAAATTATGCGTCTTATGGGGCAGGATAATTTTGATGGCAATGATACAGCAGCCAGGATCGGTGTCAGCTGGCTTGAACGAAAGGGTTTTGTTGAAAGATCTTTTAACCAGACTCTCTTTTTCAATGGTGTACCCCTTGTGAAAAGTATGGAAGATGCACAAAAGAAGATTAATGCGCTCAATCTTTCAAAAATCATGAAAACTGTTTATCAAACCATCCTGGAAACCCTGTTTAATGCAAAGGCTGATACTCTTTTATCAGCAGATACCATTTTAACTAACCTTGGCAGGATAGATGGTCTTCCCAAAAGATATCTTGATTCACGATATATTATTACACTTCTCTCGGAAATGGCAGCCACGGGCCTCATAAAAGAGGGAGTTGTCATGACAGCATTTATAAGGCCAAAGGGCAATAAAAGCTCATTAAAACTTTTTAACTATTTTCGTGATGCGGAAAAACTGATGCTTGAAATCATGGAGGAGATGTCTCCTAATTCCTCTCTCTATTCTGATAAAGCCGATATTTTTAATCTCAGACTTATGTCCCAGCGTCTGAAAGACAAAGGATTTGACAACATTAATTCTGATTTTGTGGAAAGAATTTTAAGAGCCATGGCAAATGACAGAGGTAAAGATCAGGGCAAAAGTCTTAAAATTACAGGCAGAAAAGGAGTTGATCAACGAAGAGTATATGTGAAATTTTCCTGGAAAGAGATTAAAAAAAGAGTGGAATTAAGACATCATATATCCATTGTCATTCTTGAAATAATAATTTCTCGCCTTCCTTTAAACTTAAAACAGGGCAGAGCAGAAGTTTTATCACAATTTTTTATTTCAGATATTATTGAGGCCATGCTGGCCGATATTTTTCTCTCTAATTATAGTGGGAACAAAAATGCTTTGATTGAAAACGCTTTGTTATATCTGCATGATTTAAAGGCCATCACCCTGCAAAATGGTCTTGGCGTATTCAGACAGGCAATGAATCTTAAAATACTTCCTGAAAGTAAAAGAAGGCGATATACCAAAGGTGATTATGAATCATTGTCCCACCATTATGACCAGAAAAATGTCCAGGTTCATATGATGGATAAATATGCAGCTCTCGGGCTTGAAAAGATAAAAACAGCCATGGACTTTATCAGCAGATATTTTACATCTTCCTATGAAAACTTTATCAAACAATATTTTCAAGGCCAGGAAGATATTATTCACACAGCCATGACAGCACAGGCCTTTCAGGATATTATCCAGTCTTTGGAAAACTCTGTTCAGGAAAGCATTGTGGCAGCACCCCCTGAAAAAAATATTCTTGTTCTGGCAGGTCCTGGATCCGGCAAAACAAAAACCATAGTCCACAGGTGTGCATGGCTTATCAAGGCAAAATCCATTGATCCTGCTTCCATTCTTGTTTTATGCTTTAATCATCAGGCAATGCTTGAACTTAGAAAAAGAATAAGAGCTCTTGCTGGTAAAAGTGCAAATGCTGTTACAGCCATGACCTACCATGGATTTGCCATGCGTATTACAGGCAGATCTTTCATGGAAAAACATTTTCAATTGGATCGAGACAATACCACAATTGATTTTAACGCCATCATTGATGAGGCCGTTGATATCTTAAATGGGAACAGAACAGTTGCAGGAATAGAACAGTCAGAAACAAGGGAGTATCTTCTTGCAAGATACAGATATATTCTCGTGGATGAATATCAGGATATTGATGCAAGGCAGTATGATTTCATATCAGCTCTGACAGGACGACTTGATCAGGACAATGATTCAAAGATTTCTATTATGGCAGTGGGAGATGATGATCAGAGTATTTATGGTTTTAGAAATGCAAATGTGAAGTTTATTAAAAAATTTGAGCAGGATTATGATGCCAAACTGTTTTTTATGGTTGAAAACTATAGATCATCCCATCCAATTATCAAGGCATCATCTTCATTAATCTCTTTTAATAAAATCAGAATGAAAAAAGACAGACCCTTATGTCTTAATAAAAAACGCAGGGCAATGGCTCTAAATGCTGACAGGATTGCAAAAAGCAATCTGGTGCAACTTGTCCATGCCAGTGATATTGAATCCCAGGCATGTTTTACGGCTCAAAAAATAAAACAGATAATGGAGGAGTTACCTGAAGTTAGATTTGATGACTTTGCTATTATCTCTCGCCATGGGATATCTTTTCCTTTCCTTGTGGCTGTAAGAATGGCTCTTGCTCAACTTGGTATTCCTTTTTGTTATTCCATAAAAAGCAGTTCAGGTTTTCCTGTTTTTCAAATAAGAGAAATCCAAAAATTTCTTTTATTCCTGGATAAAAATAGAAAAATAAGCATGACCCCCATTGATCTCAAACAAAAATTTTTGAAAAGCTTGAATCATAAAAATGTCTGGACAGACTATATTACGGATATCCTTGAAGCATGGTGTCATATCAATAATGACATGGAAATCTCCATTTCCAGAGCAAAGGATTTTGCCATTGAAACCCTTATGGAAGAAAAAAAAGAGCACAAGACAGGAAAAGGTGTTCTTCTTGGAACAATACATAGTGTCAAAGGTATGGAATTTTCCCATGTTTTTATCCTTGATGGAGGATGGCAGCTTAACAATATAGAAGAAGAGCGAAGGCTTTATTATGTGGGTATGACAAGAGCAAAAGAAAGCCTTTATCTATGCAGCCTTAAATCTTTTGATAATCCCCATATATCATGCTTAACAGGGAATGGATATGTTAACAAAACGACAATCAGAGACCAGCGCCTTGATGGGTTCAATAAAAATATAACCATATCCATTATTGGTATGAAAGATCTTTATATAAGCTATGCAGGGTTTCGCCCTGAAAATCATATGATCCATCAATACCTGTGTGATCTTCAAACAGGTGAAAAAGTAAAGCTTGAAAACAAAAAGGAGAGAATTGAGATCGTAAATCCTAAAAACCAGACTATTGCAGTTCTTTCAAAAAAGGGTTTTGAAAAATGGAAGCACAAAATCAATGAGATTATCAGTACAAAAGTTCTTGGTATAATAAAAAGAGAGCCTGATAACTCAGAGCAAAAAGAGTTTGATAAAAATTTAAAAACAGGTTCCTGGGAACTGCCCATTATAGAAGTTCTTCATAAAAGGTCTAATACTTGAATTATAAAAATGGGCTTTAAAGATTTTAAAACAGCCTGCACACTTTAATGCAGGCTGTAAAATAGAATTTACAATTTCATGTATGATATTAATTAAAAGGGAATATCATCATCAGGAACAGGTTCCTGCCCGCCTGAGCCAGGAGCTGTCTGGTTTTGGTATTGATCGTTGTTCCCGGAATTAGATTGCTGCTGATATCCTCCACCGCCACTGCCCTGGTAATTGCCGCCACCCTGATTATCCTGCCTGCCGCCAAGAAATTGAAATTCACGCACAATAATATCAGTAGTGTAGTGTGTTTGACCTTCTTTTTCATAATTGCTGGTTTGCAATCGGCCTTCAATATAAATCTGTCTACCTTTGGATAGATATTTTTCAAGTATCTCGGCTTGTTTGCCAAAAGCCACAATACGATGCCACTCTGTTTTCTCCTGCTTCTCGCCGGTGTTTTTATCACTCCATTGTTCACTTGTGGCTATTGGAAAATTAACCACTGCTGTACCCTGCTGGGAATATCTGATTTCAGGGTCCCTGCCAAGATGACCTATCAACATAACTTTATTTAAACCTGCCATTAGTTTTCTCCTGTTTAATAAATTGATATATCTAAAATATTTAACTGATTCAAAACCTGATGTCAAAGGTATTATTTTCCTGGCTGAATATTTATTTTGACTAAGCTTTTAAGATCCATGCGCAAAGTGAAAAAAATGAAGGCAAATATGGCATATGGAGAATAGCAGTTATAAATTTTTGACTTGACAATTATCCCTTTATATCTTATTTTGTTGCTATGAAGGTAGCAACAAAATATTTGTGAGAGATAAATATGGACACATATTCAAATTTAAAAGAACTTGGTTTTTCGCAATATGAAGCTGCATGTTATATGGCACTTGTGGGTAATCATCCTGTAAACGGATCTCAGTTGAGTAAAATTTCAGGTATTGCAAGATCAAGAATTTATGATGTATTGCGCAACCTTAATGCCAAAAGGTATGTGCTTGAAGTTAATTCAGGCCAATATGTGCCTCTGCCTCCAGATGAACTTATAAAACGTCTGCAAAGCAATTTTGCTAAGAATATTGAGATGTTTGAGGATCAGATTACAAAAGCTTCTTCTAAAAATAATTATGAATATGTCTGGAGCATTACCGGGTATGACAATGTAATGGAAAAAGCCATTGAGATGATCATTAAGGCAGAGAAAGAAATCTATGTCAGATTGTTTCCCAAGGCAGACAGACATTTGGCTAAACATTTAATTGCTGCTGATAAAAAAGGTGTAAAAATCTGTTATATTGCCATGGGGAGAATTGAAACAAAATTTGATATTCAAGTTACTCATCCTGATTATGAGAATTTACAAAATACAATAGGTGGACGTTCCATAGATATTATTACAGATAAGAAAGAAGCTCTTGTTGGAATTTTTGAAACTGATAATGAAGATAATTCACCAATAAACTGGACAAGGAATAGATGGTTTGTCATAGCCAACCGCGACAGTCTGCGCCATGATTTCTATCATAGTTTTCTTGAAAAAACTGTTGATCAAAATTCAGATCTTACAAAAAATGAAAAAAGAATTTATCAAACAATAAAAGAGGATAATTAAGGGGGTGGAAAAATGACACCAAAGAGAAAAATTCAAGACTTCAGTGGATTTTCAAATGAAGATGACAAAGCGATTTTTAATCTTGAAAAAGATTATGGTGCACACCATTATGACAGAATTAATCTTGTTGTAAGACATGCAAAAGGCTGCTGGCTGACAGATGAAAATGGCAATAAATACCTTGACTGTCTTGCAGCATATTCAGCAGCAAACCCGGGACATCATCATCCTGCCATTACAAACGCTGTCATGGATGCTTTAATCGGAAATTATGCCTCTGTCTTGTCCAATGTCGTGTTTACTGATCCCCTTGGAATTTTTCTTTCTGAAGTTGCAAAGTTTGCACCCCAGATGGCTCCAAGGTTTGGTAATCATGGAAATAAAGCTCTTCCAAAAAATGGCGGGGTGGAATCTGTTGAAACAGCAATAAAGACCATGCGATATTATGGTTTCAAGCAAAAAGGGATTAAAGACGGCAGACAGGAGATAATTGTTTTTGATAAAAATTTCCATGGCAGAACAATTTCCATTGTCTCATTCTCTTCTTCCAAAAAATCCAAAGAGGGCTTTGGTCCCTTAACTCCGGGATTTGTATCTGTTGAATTCGGTAATCTTGACCAGGTGAAAAAGGCTCTTAATAAAAACACCTGCGGCATTCTTGTTGAACCAATGCAGGGAGAAGGCGGGATGATTGTTCCTCCGAGAGGTTTTCTCAAAGGCTTAAGAGAAATTGCCGATGAGAACGATCTTCTGCTTGTATGTGATGAAATCCAGGTCGGTATGGGAAGAACAGGGAAGAAATTCTGCTTTGAACATGAAAATATTGTTCCAGATGGAGTTATACTTGGCAAAGCCCTGTCAGGTGGTCTTGTTCCTCTGTCAGTATTTATCACAAATGCAAAAATTATGGATATGGTCTTTTCCAAAGGGTCGGACGGCTCAACATTTGGCGGCTATCCTCTTGCCTGTGTGGCAGGAACTGCATCTTTAAAGGTATTTGAAGAAGAAAAGCTGGCAGAACAGGCAGAAAGAAAGGGAAAGATACTTAAAGCAAAAATAGAAAAGATTGCAAAAAAATCTCCCCACGTTAAAGAAGTCAGGGGTCAGGGGCTTTTTATTGGTATTGAAGTAAAAAAAGGTAATGCCATGGAGTTTTGCCGAAAGCTTCTAAAGCTTGGACTGATAGTTAATGACAGCCACGGCCACACCATAAGAATCTCTCCTCCGCTAATCATCAACGAAGAAGAGATTAATTTTATGGTAAGACAGCTTGAAAAGGTTTTGGTTGATTAATTTTTCTATACTGCCAGTATTGTATTAATATGTTTTGCAACTTCGTCTGACTTAGGAGTTATCTGATGTTCAGACAAAAGTCTGCGTGCTTTTTCATTACATTTTTCAAACAGATCTTTTTTACCCTGCTTTTCCCAGAATTCATACCGCGCCCTGTCCATAAGTTCAGGCATGAAATGAGCAGATTTAAAATTCTCAAATGTATGCGGATCAGTTAGAAACATTGAATTATCAGGACCTTTGCCAACTCTGTCAATAACATCAATTGCAAGTGTGTTTTCGTTGACATCAAGACCTTCGGTAAAATATCTGCTCATGCCGATAAGTTCATCTGCCATAACAAGCATCTCCATGGAAGAGGTATGCCCGGATTCAATATAGCCCACATCATGAATTACATTGCATCTTGAAAGCATGGAAGTGAGTATGGAGAGCATTCCTTCAGCTCCTGCCTGGGCATCAATCACCTTGGCATCAGTGGAACCTGCAAAGGACCAGATTGGAATATTATAAATTTCATCACGCATGTCTGCAAGGGCTGCCTGGGTAAGGCTCCACTCTGTACAGCCATATGAGATAACAGTGTGTTTCATATCCAGAACACTTACATTGGGAGCAAATAAAAATGGAGATCCTTTTCCGGTAAGCTGATGAATTACAAGACCTATCAGATTTTCTGCAATCCCCTGTGCCATGGCACCTGCAAGTGTTACAGGTCCCCCGCCTCCTGCATTACATCCGGAAGGAAGACAGATTGGTATCTTTTTCTCTGCGCAGAATATAAGTTTCTCCATTACATTAACAGGATATTTTAAAGGTGAAATAGCTTCAGAATAATTTAAAAGAAAAGGTTTTTTCTGGAAAGCATCTTCACTGCCGCAGACAGTACAGGCAAGATCGTAAATCTTTTTGATATCCCTGCCTGAGTCTGCAATAAAACATATGGCTTTATTGCTCTGCTGCACCATTTTGGCAAAGGCATGCACATAAATATCTTCTATGGGCGCATCTTCAGGATTGCCCATGGACATAGAGAAATCAATATTGGAAAGCGCATCAACAAGCTTTGCAAAATTACCAATATCCTTTAGAACAGTTCTTCTTCTCTCCCATGTATCAACGTCATGGGTAAAAATTGTATCAGAACCAGTACCGTAGAAAAAGTTTCCCTCAACAAGGGGCATTGTTTTATTGCCCAGCTGGTCATAGATATTAATCTGTTTTGGTGCTGTTTTAATGGCTTCTTCAGCCAGCCATGCAGGCATGGTTACCCAGTCCTTATCTTCAACTGTGCATCCGGCGCCCTCAAGCATCTCCAGAACACCTTTATGCTCCATCTTAAATCCTGTTTTTTCAAGGATTTCAAGGGCTGCTGAATGAATTGCCCACGCCTGCTCCTTATTGATTACTTTCAGTCTTGGTTTGAATGTTGAAATATCAAGATTCTGCAAAATTTATCACTCCATATCTTTTTTTGATTCTTTGTATAAACGTAAGAATCAAATTTTGGTTTAGTTGTTACTTGATTGATTAATTAGTAAATTCAATCTTTCTTAAAGCATGGATTCCGGGATATCTCTTTTCTTCTCTCCTACAACTGCATAATAGTACAGAGGAGTACCATCCTGGAGGAGTCTGTGCCGATAGTGATGTCTCTTTTTAATCTCCAGAATATCTTCATCAACCATTTTGCTGATGAGCTTACAAAAGCCTGTTTTATCCTTATTATCCATGAAATCTTCTTTAATATTAAATGCAAAAAGACCTGGAGATGAAATCAGGTTAAACCCTGCGGCAAAGGCTTTGGGTGGAATATCATCAAAACCAAGAGCTGCAATAATTGTCATACAGTTAAAATCTGCTTTTTCAAGGGATTTTTCATCTTTGTATTCAAGATCCATCAAATCTGCTACATAATAATCTTCATAAACTTCCGGCCTGTCGCGAAGGGCTGAATCAGCAGCTTCTTCAATTATATCAAGACCGATAACCGGGCCTGCACCGATTCTTTTCAGCTCTTCTCCCATTATGCCGTTGCCGGCTCCTATATCCAGAACTTTAAGGTCTGATGTCTCAATGGGGCTGTCTTTAATGAAATCATTAAGGATTTTGGCCACAACTGCAGGTGAGTCACATTTTAATTTATCATAAAACAGCTCTTCATAAAGACCTGGTATGGAGTATATCTTATCATAATCATGGTAGATTATTTTCTTTTTTTCCCCATCTCTTTCAATGAAAAAGTGTTCGCCAGTGCCCTGATGGGCATCATTTACTTCAGGGAATGTGATATTAAAATTGTTCTGTTCCATGTTACCTCCTGATATATTAAAATTGAAAACATTAATATTAATTAGTATTCAAACTAAATTTTGAATAAAGCTAAACTGTTTTATTTTGAATTTCTATTAAAATAATCATGCAATAGAATTATAACTAACTAAAATTATGATTAATTATTTTGCTCACCTCATCATGAAAACAAACATACATGAAAAAAAGGTTGATGTCAAATAGTTTTGACTGTAAATAATATAACAAAAAATAATTAATTATAAAAATATTTGTTGCCTGGTGCAGAATATTAGAGTATTCTCTTGCCCATCTGACAAAAGCTCCTGCTGTTATCGGCAGAATTTTTATATATTCTGGAGTGTTGCGGTAATTATTTTCAATGTGTTAAAAACATTATAATTGGGGAACAGTATGGGCCAGGAAATAAGCAGTGAAAAAATCAGAAATGAACTTGCAGAAGAAGTACTGGTTACAATACGTCAGATAATCCAGGCAATCGATATGCACTCAAGAACCCTGGTAAAGGAGTATGGATTAACTGCGCCGCAGCTGGTGATATTAAAGACTGTGGCAAAAGAGAAAGCCATTACAGTTGGTTCTATTGCTAAAAAAGTCAGCTTGAGTCAGGCAACAGTAACTGGAATAATTGAAAGGCTTGTCCAGCGAAGCCTTGTTCTGCGTAACAGAAGTAGTAAAGATCGAAGACGGGTAATTATTGAGCCAACTCCTCAATGCTATGCCCTTCTTGACAAAGCTCCCCCGCTGATGCAGGAGGTTTTTGTCAATCAATTCTGTGATCTTGATGAGTGGGAAAGATTAATGCTTTTAAGTTCTTTAAAAAAAATTGTAAAACTAATGAATGTTAAACCCCCACAATCTGCTTCACCATATCTGGTAACTGGCGAGGTTGAGCCAGACCCTAAAAATTGAGTGATGAGATGTTTACATTCTCATTTTCACATCTCACCACTCACCACTAATATTTCTGACCTTTAGATTATAACCTTTTAGATTTACAAGCCTGCTTTCTCTTTTAATGTATCAACCATATCTGTCTGCTCCCAGGTAAAATCAGGATCATTTCTTCCAAAATGTCCATAGGCTGAGGTCTTTTGATAGATAGGACGTTTGAGATCCAGATGTTCAATAATGGCTGCAGGTTTTAGATCAAACACCTCTTTTACAATTTCAACGGCTTTCTGCTCACTGATATTGCCTGTCCCCATAAAATCAATAAGAAGAGAGACAGGTTCTGCAACACCAATGGCATATGCTACCTGTACCTCACATTTTTTTGCAAATCCCGCGGCAACAAGATTTTTTGCAACATATCTGCCCATATAAGAGGCACTCCTGTCAACCTTTGATGGATCTTTTCCGGAAAAGCATCCGCCCCCATGGCTTCCCCGTCCGCCATATGTGTCAACAATGATTTTTCTGCCGGTAAGACCGCAGTCTCCCATGGGACCGCCAACAACAAATCTTCCTGTCGGATTAATATACAGTTTTGTGTCACCATCCATCATGTCGGCAGGGATAATTTTTTTTATAACCTCTTTGACAATTGCTGATCTCAGGTCATCGTATTGAACATCTTCGGAATGCTGGGTAGAGATAACAACAGCATCAACTCTTTTTGGCTGACCGTCAATATATTCAATAGTTACCTGGGATTTGCCGTCGGGTCTTAGAAAATCAAGAGCTCCGTTTTTCCTTACCTTTGTCAGACGCTGGGTTAGTTTATGGGCGTACATCACAGGCATTGGCATAAATTCAGGGGTTTCATCTGTTGCAAATCCAAACATGAGTCCCTGATCCCCAGCTCCCTGCTCCTTGAAAAGCCCGTCACCTTCAGTCACACCCTGGGAAATATCTGCGGACTGCTGATCAATGCTTGTAACCACAGAACATGTCTGCCAGTCAAATCCCATATTGGAAGAGTTGTAGCCAATTCCTCTGATGGTCTGTCTGACCACCTCTGGAATATCAACATAACAGTCAGTGGTTATCTCTCCTGCAACCATGGCAATGCCGGTTGTAACCATTGTTTCGCAGGCAACCCTGCTCTCTTTATCCCCTGCAAGTATTGCATCAAGGATTGAATCTGATATGGCATCTGCAACCTTGTCAGGATGCCCTTCTGTTACTGACTCTGATGTAAATAAACTTGAAATTTTTTCACTCATTGTTTTCACCTGTTCTTTATTAATTAATGTAATTTGAACCTAATTTTCAGTTAATTTTTGATTTCCAGCCTGACAAAATAGTAAGCATACATGGTATTGTCAATAAAAATATTGAAAACAAAATAATTTAAATTTATTGGAAATGCGAATTTAATAATAATTTTATTTTATATTTTAATATGTTATAGCACATAGATATTTATAATAGATAAATATTATTGCTTAAAACGATCAATAATACATTGAATTGAAATTAATTTGAAACGATATAAATATTTAGTTTCCAATAATATAATTAAATAGATAATTCTGAAATTTTAAAAACACAGTAAATAAAAATTATACATATTCTCTATATATTGCTAAAAAAAGATAAGAAGAAACCGGACAAACATCCGTAAAAACCTCACCAAGTTGTAAAAACTCTTGCATTTATTCAAAAAATTTTAGATATATGCATGATAGTTCACAAACTGACAGAACATGTTATGTTCAGGCTTTAAAATTGTTGTATATATTTCTTTAAAGGTAATTTTTATGGAGTTTTTTAAGGATTTTTCGAGATTTTCCAAAGGATTTGAAAACTGTATTACAACTATTGATTCCCATACAGAAGGAGAATCCACACGTCTGGTTGTCAGCGGTATCAAGGATATCAAGGGAAAAACCATGACAGATAAGTTAGACTGGTTTAAATCCCGATATGACCATGTCAGAACTCTTCTGACTCAAGAGCCAAGGGGTGGTAAAATCCTTGCTGCCGTAGTAACCCCAAATGTTACAAAGGATGCTAAGTTTGGTCTTTTATATATGGATGCAAAACGCTATCCCTATCTTTGCGGCCATGCTACCATTGGTGCTGTTGTAAGCCTTGTACAAACAGGTTTTCTTGAGCTTGCTGAAGGAAAAAACTCAATTCTTGTGGATACACCCTCCGGAGTCATGGATGCAGGAGTTTTCGTCAAAAACGGCAAATTTGATGGTGTCTCAATTGATATGGTGCCATCTTTTGTACATAAAACAGACCAGGAGATTGATGTAAAAGGTTTTGGTAAAATAAAAGTGGATCTTGTCTGTACCGGCGGTTTTTTTGCCATGGTGGATTCCAACTCCATTGATATTGAACCTGTTTTAAAAAACAAAAGAATTTTGACAGATCTTGGTATGAAAATCATTGATGCTGCCAATGAACAATTGAGTGTGTCCCATCCAACAAGGCCGGATGTTACAACCATTGATGTTACAGAGTTTTATGATTCGAAGCATGACAAGGATAAGCTTTCTGGCAGAGGTATGGTTATTTACGGAGAAGCACATGCGGACCGCTCCCCCTGCGGTACAGGAACATCAGCAAAACTAACCTTGCTTCATCATTATGGCAAGATAAAAATGAATCAGGAATATATTAATTACAGCCCCCTTGGTACATCATTTACAGCTAAGCTTGTTAAAAAAGAGAAAATAGGATCATTAGATGGCTATATTGTACAAATCAAGGGTATGGCATATTTAACCGGTGTTCATCATTTCATAGTTGAAAGTCAAGATCCCTTTCAAAAAGGATTTATAATGTAATGAAACCTGTTGATCTTATTTTGTACAATGGGAATATTCAAACTCAGGATGATCTGTTTCCAAAGGCCAGTGCAGTTGCCATATCAGATAATAGAATACTGGATATTGGTTCTGATCAGAAAATTTTATCTTGCACCTCAAAAAATACAGATATAATTGATCTTGAACAAAAACTTGTCCTGCCCGGATTTATTGATACCCATTTTCATTTTTATGAGTGGGCATTAAACTATGACAATATTGATTTTTCACGCACTCTCTCTTTTAAGGAGATGGAAGAGATCATTTCTAAAAAAGCTTCAGAGCTTGGCAGGGGAAAGTGGGTATTGGGGCAGGGATTTAATGAATCAGACTGGCCTGAAAACAGAATTCCGGACAGAGCAGATCTTGACAGGGCAGCTCCAGAGAACCCTGTATGTATCTGGAGGAGTGATCTTCATCTGTCCGTGGCAAACTCCATGGCTTTAGAGATTACAGGTATTGACTCTTCATGCTCTGATCCTGAAGAGGGTAAAATTGCAAAGGATGCCTCGGGCAGACCCACAGGTGTTTTAAGAGAACTTGCTTCAAATTTAATAAGAAATGTCCTGCCTGAGCTTTCAAAAAAAACTGTGTCTGAAAACATGCAAAAAGCAATAAAGGATGCACACAGATTAGGACTTACATCAATCCATGATATCCGGCTCATGGGAGGACTTGATGGAGCAGCTGCTTTAAAGGCGTGGCAGGATTTAAGGAACAGTAATAAACTCAATATCCGATGTCATGTGGCTTTACCAGGCGAAATGACGACCCAGGCTGTTGACCTTGGACTCTGTACAGGATTTGGAGATGATATTTTAAAAATCGGATTTTTAAAGTTTTTTTCCGATGGAGGTATGGGAGCAAGGACTGCCTGGGTAACCCAAGCATATCTTGATGCTGAATACGGCATGTCATTAACTGCTGTAAAAGATATTGAGAATGCTGTATTAAAAGCCGATCAGGCAGGATTGAGCGTGATGGTACATGCAGTAGGTGATCGGGCCAACAAAGAGATTATTGACATGTTCAAAAGAGTTGAAAGCAGAGGCAAAAGCCAGTGCAGGATTCCTCACCGCATTGAGCATGTTCAGATGATACTGCCTGAAGATCTTGAAAAGCTTTCAACATTGAAAAATATTGCTGTATCCTGTCAACCCAATAATTTAAGCATTGATATCTCCATGATAGATGCCTGTGCCGGATCCAGAGGGAAATATGCCTATAATTTGAAAAATATTCTAAAAACAGGAATTCCCTTAATGCTGAGTTCTGATGCGCCTGTGGCAGATCCCAATCCCTTTGCCGGAATTTATTCTGCTGTTACAAGACAGAGGATGAACCATACCCCGAAGGGGGGTTGGTATATGGAGCAGGCACTTGATGTTGCAAATGCAGTCAGAGGATATACCATAACCCCTGCCATGGCAACGGGAGTGGGAGAGAGCCTTGGCTCCATTATAAAAGGCAAATTGGCTGACTTGATAGTTCTTGATCAGGATATTTACACTGTTAATCCTGGAAAAATTGCAGATACAAAAGTAGATTTAACTGTTTTTAATGGAAATATTGTCCATGAATGATAAAATATCTTCAACAGACATGACATATCTCCAGGCGATTTTTAATCAGTCTGCCGATGGGTTGATGATCTGTGATCACAAAGGGGTAATCCTGAAATTGAACTCGGCTGCAGAAAAGCTCAACGGTGTAAAAGCCTCTGATCTTGTGGGTAAGGATGTGGTATCCCTTGTTAAAGAGGGACGTATAAACAGATCTGCCACAAAAGAGGTAATAGACTCAAGACGTCAGGTAAGCGTTATTCAAAAATCTCCCAATTCTGAATATACCCTTCTTGTGACCGGCACCCCTGTTTTTGATAACAATAACAATATCTGTTTTATTGTTATAAACGAGCGGGATATCTCTTTGATTGAAAGTATGAAAAAAGAGTTACTGCTGGCAAAACAGGAGTCAGAAAGCATAAAAAACGAACTCACTCAATTAAACTTGTTGGAATTAAAGGATAATAATATTGTAGCCCAGAGCAATTCCATGAAGCAGACTCTTCGTCTGGCTTTAAAACTTTCTGTGATCAAAGCATCCAATATTCTTATCCAGGGAGAGTCAGGAACCGGCAAAGGATTACTGGCAAAATTTATTCATCAGCACTACAGCAGAGAAAAAAAACCTTTTATCCAGATCAATTGTGCAGCATTACCGGAAAACCTGCTTGAAGCAGAATTGTTTGGCTATGAAAAAGGAGCTTTTACCGGTGCGAGTGAACAGGGAAAAACAGGCCTGTTTGAATTGGCAAACGGGGGTACCCTTTTTCTTGATGAAATAGCAGAAATGTCTGCCAAAGTTCAGGCCAAGCTTTTAAAATATCTTGATGATCATGAAATAATGCCCATTGGCGGCATTACCGCAAAAAAAATAGAGTGTTCAATTATTGCTGCCACCAACCGGGATCTTGAAAAAATGACATTGAACAGAAAGTTCAGGCTGGACCTTTTTCACAGACTCAATACTTTTACCCTGACAATTCCACCCTTAAAAGATAGGCCCGAAGATATCCTTGAGCTGGTTCAAATTTATCTTAAAAAATATAACAAGGAGTATAAGCGTAAAACCAAAATTGGATATAAGGGCTTTGATATGCTCCAAGCCCATGGATTCCCTGGCAATGTCAGAGAATTGAGCAATATCATCAAACAGGCTATTGTAATGAGTGAGACAAAGTTTCTCGATGATTATATCATTAATCTTTTAAGCCGGGAGAACTTATCCAAATCCGTGAAACAAAAAACTGAAAAAGATCAGTCCCTGCCTGAAAAATTACATCTGCTTGAAAATCAGATACTTCAAGATGCGGCTGCCATGTGTAAAACAACCAGGCAGGCAGCCGGATTTTTAAGGATCAGCCAGCCCTCGGTGGTACGAAAATTTAAAAGATATGGGATTAAAATGGTAAAAACTTAAAAGGACATTAATTATAACAATTGCTATTTTCGGGACATTATCATGGCATTCTCTTTTGCAAGGATTTTAACTAAACAGAGATCAAAAATTATAGAGAAATGGGTTGAAAAACTTCATACTCAAGCAGGAGAACAATATGCTGCCCGGCCCATTGAAGAACTGAGACAGACTGTTACTGAGGCAGTTGATGCCAATTATCAGATCATTGTCAATAAAAATTATGATGATGTTGATGCCTTTATTGACAAGATAACAGATATGCGTTTAAAGGCAGGGTTTTTACTTTCTGACGTTCAAAAAGCCTTTGAACTCTACCGTATTGTCTTAATTGATATATTGCTTTCACATGCAGCTAAAAAAGAGCTTAACACAATTATTGAACAACTCAATATCTGCCTTGCCTATACCATGAACAGATTTTCCGATCACTTTCAAGAGATGCACCAGAAAAAATTCTTAAACAGAACAGAGAGCTGGAGCAAATTATAGAGAGGCGTACAGCAGCACTTCAGGATTCTGAGCGGATGGCTTATATAGGCCAGATTACCGCATCCCTCTCCCATGAAATCAGAAACCCGCTTTCAGCAGTTAAAATGAATCTTCAAATTCTAAGCTGTAATCAGAAAATCACGGGAAATGACAGGAGAAGAGTTGATATTTCAGTATCAGAAGTCATCCGGCTGGAAAAGATTTTGACCCAGCTTCTGGATTTTGCCAAACCTCTGGAGTTGGATATAAAATCTTGTAATATATGTCATATATTAAAGTCTTATATTTAACTTTTGGAAATCAAATTCAAGGAAAAAAATCTTGCTGTGGTTACTCTTTTCAGTGATAAAGTTCCTTTGCTTATGGCAGATGGAGAAAAACTTGGCCAGGCATTTATAAATATTCTCATCAATGCCATTGAATCATCTGATCCTTTTGGGAAAATCAGTGTGACAATTAAAAAAATAGTCAAAAATGACCATGAATATGCAGCTGTCCTGATTGAGGATGAAGGTCATGGTTTTGATAAAAATATTATAACTAAAATTTTTAAACCTTTTTTCACAACAAAAACAAAAGGGATAGGACTGGGACTTGCAAATGTTAAAAGAATAGTTCAAGCTCATAATGGATTTGTTGAGGCAAAAAATGGTGAGACAAAGGGTGCTGAGTTTATAATTATGATTCCAACCAGAAAAATTTAATGGCAAACATACTTGTCATAGATGATGAACCATCCATCCTTGAATCCTTAAACATGTTTTTAACTGAAAAAGGGCACAAGATTTCTACAGCTCTTACCGGAGCCAGAGGACTCGAGCTGTTTTCAGAGCAACTGTTCCAGGTGGTGATAATGGATATCAGGCTTCCTGATGCCAATGGGCTGGATATACTTAGAATCATGATTAAGGAACAAAAATCATCAAAAATTAAGGAATATGGAATCAGACAGGCTGGTTCCAAAGGATAAGCATATTTTTATAAATAGCAGTTGTAATAAACCATGGAGGCAAAAATGAAACAGACAAAATTAACTATTACCCTTATTTTTATTACTTGTATTTTATTGGGATTATGTAGTTCCAATGCCTTTGCAGGTAAGCCCATTATTATTGGAGCGCCTTTGTCCACAGCATATGTATATGGATGGGATGCTGAAAGAGGTATCAAACTTGCCGTGGATGAAATTAATGCAGCAGGCGGTGTTAATGTGGCAGGGGAAAAACGTAAGTTTGAAGTTGAGGTAATAGATACCCGTGATCTTGAACCGGGTGTTCCGGTCAGTGAGGCTCTTATGGCTGTTGAAAGATTGATTTTAAATAAAAAGGCTGATTTTATTCTTGGCGGGCCAAACAGATCAGAAGCTGCCCTTGCTGCCATGTCTCTTCTCTCCAAACATAAAAAAATATCCATTGTTACAAGTGGTGTATTAACACCTAAATATCATAAGATGGTGGCAAAACAATATGATAAATTTAAATACTGTTTCAGAATCCATGGTGAGGCAGTCCATCTTGTTGGTGAAATGATAACCAATTTTATGGATCTGAAAAAAAAGTACGGCTTAAATAAAATATTTATTATTGCTCAGGATGTTTCCCACGCTAGAGGAGCTGCCAAGGTTATAGCCAAGGTTGCAGGAAAAAAAGGTTTTGAAATTACCGGAACTGAATTTTTTCCAACTGGATCTTCAGATTTCTCCATGGCACTGTTAAAAGCAAAAAAAACCGGCACACAGATTATAAATATCTGGATGGATATGCCTGAAAGCGCCATCCTTTTAAAACAGTGGTATGATCTTCAAATACCTGCACTGCCTTTTGGCTCTACACTTGCTGCTGCAGAACAGCCAGGATTCTGGAAAGCCACAGAAGGAAAAGGGGAATACACGCTTTGTAATGTGGTAAACGCTGGAAATGCTCCTTCTGATGCCACAGAGTGGACCATGAAATTTTATAATGCCTACACAGAAAAATGGGGTATAGAACCTGAAGGTCTTGGTTCTTCTTCAAGCTATATGTCTGTATATGTATTAAAGGATGCCATAGAGAGAGCCGGCACTCTTGATTCTGACAAGGTAATTGTTGAACTTGAAAAGACAGATATGATGGGAGTTTACGGAAGATTGAGGTTTGATCCTAAAAGCCATCAGGTTATTTTTGCTGATAATCCAGAAGATGGTGCAGTTGGTTCTATTCTCCAGTGGCAGAATGGAAAAAGGGTAGTTGTTTTTCCAAAAAGTATTGCCAAAGGCAGTATACAGCTTCCACCCTGGATGAACAAATAATGCCCATTGAAAATTGTAAATTTTTTCGATTACTGCGTTGGACATAAATTTTAATCCTCAACATACTTAATGTATGCCTGCGGTTAAAATTTATGCCCGCCTTGTACTCGATAAAAATTTTCATATTTTCACTCAGGCATTAAAGTAAAAATAAATTTTTGATTGGGATTTTTGTATGGAAATTCTTGTTTATGGAACTATTAATTCTGTCTCTCTGGCATTAATGGCTCTTGGCTTTGCAATGGTATACGGCATAAGCCGTATACCTAACTTTGCCCATGGGGCTCTCTATATTGTCTGTGGTTTTGTCACCTGGACTTTTTTAAATGTGATCGGCATGCCTTATTTTATGGCAATTATTCTTGCCATTTGCGTTAATGGTATTCTCGGTGCTCTCATGTATAGATTCGTTATGATACGGGTCAGAGGCATGAATATTTCCGAAATAATTGCTTCATATGCCATCGGGCTGGCTATCCTTGAAAGTTTAAGGTATGGAGGCTTTAAGGGAACGACCTATACCCTTCCTGTATTCATGCAGGGCAGTCTCACAATCGGCTCTGTTCCAGTGGATTATCACAGGCTTTTAATGATGGTTATAGGTATTGTATGTGTGTGGCTCTTATGGCTGTTTACCCACTATACAAAACTTGGACTTGCTCTGCAGGGAATGGCACAGGATGAAAGGGCAGCCCTTATGCTCGGCATTGATTCTGATCTTATGGCCATGCTCGCCATGGGATTTGGTGCAATGCTTGCCGGTGTGGGAGCTATTTTAATTTTACCACTTGGCAATATTGTTGTGGAATCAGGATATCATGTATTGATCATGTCTATTGCTGTATGTATTGTCGGAGGTTTAGGCTCATGGATCGGTGCTATAATTGCAGCTTTTATTATTGGATATGCCCAGATTCTAACGGCTGTATACCTTGGATCCCATTTCCAGATGGTGGTTGCCATCATGGCCATAGTTCTTACACTGATTTTAAAACCATCCGGCTTATTTGGCCAGCAGAAAGAATTGGAAGAGAGGGTTTGATGAGCAGTACATCGGAACAAATACAAAACCGTCAGGAAAAAGTCCAGCCCAAAAAAGATCAACAGAGAAAAGAGCGGATTGACCGCGGTATCAAGGTAAGATCAGACGGGCTTTATGCTTTAATGTCATTTAGAGAGATTTCCTATCTTACATTGCCAAGATTCATATTAATTGCAGGTTTTCTCCTGCTGCCATTTTTTGTGCCTGGCATGTACTGGCAGCGCGTTATCTCAATTGTCTGTATATACTCACTTCTGGCCTTAAGTTTTGATTTTCTGGCACACTATGTTGGACTTGTCTGTCTTGGCGGAGCATTTTTCATTGGGACAGGAGGATATATTACTGGAATATTAAATTCCTATTTTGCCTTTCCTCCCATTGTCTCCATTCCCCTTGCAACACTTCTCGGCGCTCTTTTATCAACCATCATGCTTCTGCCGTGCCTGCCCTTAAAAGGTGTATATTTTGCCATTGCCACACTCATGTATCCTCTTTTTATGGCAAGGGTAATCGAAGCTTTTGATATCTTCGGCGGAACAGACGGCATAATGGGGATTGACAGTTTTTCAAGCAGTTTTGTGGAGCAGTATTTTGTAATTATTATGGTTCTACTCTTTTTGTTCGGCCTGCGGCGTTTTGTAACAACAGACAGGGGGCTTATTTTCACGGCTATCATGGATAATGACCAGGCAGTGAAAGCTTCCGGCATCAATATTACCAAATACAAGGCCCTTGCCGTATTTATTGCATCTTCCATGGGATGCCTCGGAGGAGCCTGCCTTACCCATATTTATATGTGGACAGGTATTTCCCAGTTTGCCTTGGATTTTTCCATTCTGCCTATTGCAGCCACAGTCATAGGGGGAGCCGGCACCCTTGTGGGACCGATTCTCGGATGTCTGATCCTGGTTCCTGTTTCAGAACTTTTAAGGGATTTTGGAACCTTAAGAATTGTATTTTATGCTCTTATTCTCGTTGGATTTATCATGTTTAGAAGTGACGGCATCATGGTATTTGGAAAACGAAAATATGAACAATTTGAGAGGTGGACCAAGATATGAGCAGGAATATGACCAGTGATATGAAGAAGGAGGCAACAGCAGAGCCGATTCTTAAAATGGAAGAAGTTTCAAAGGCTTTTGGAGGGGTAAAGGCACTTGAAAACGTGAGTGTTGAAGTATATCCCGGTGATATTCTCGGAATTATCGGGCCAAATGGTTCAGGAAAGACCACCATTGTTAACTCCATAACAGGATTTATCAAACCTACTTCCGGCAGAGTCTATTTTAAAAAAAAGGATATAACAGGCATGGAGCCCCATAAAATTGCTGATATGGGTGTAACAAGAACTTTTCAGATCATGAGACCCTATTACAGTCTGCCTGCTTATAAAAATCTTGTTATCCCTCTGTTTTCTCCCCGTGCTAAAAGAACCGGGGGATGGCGTGGAGGTGGACGTCTTGGAGACAGGCAGACAGTTGCAATTGATATTCTCGAAGAGATCGGATTTGAAAGAGAATCCTATATCCCTTTTAAAAAGGCTTCCACTCTGCCCACAGGGTATTTAAAACGTCTGGAACTTGCAAGATGTCTGGCTTTACAGCCTGAGATTATTATATGTGATGAAGTTTTTTCCGGGCTCTCCATGAGCGAAATTGCCTCCATGGTGCCTCTTATTGAACGTATCCAGGATGACGGGATTACCATTATAATGATTGAGCACCGCTTAAGGGAATTGTTTCAGGTTGCCAACAGAGTAATGGTGATGAATTTTGGAAAAAAGCTTATAGAGGGGACACCTTCAAAAGTAATGGAAGACAAACAGGTCAAGGAAGCTTATTTTGGTTCAGAAGAGGTGGAGGAGGTCATGACATATGCTTGAAGCCAGAGATTTAATGGTATTTTATGAAAATATGCTGGCCTTGAACAATATCAGCATTAAATGTGATGATAACACTATTGTTGGAGTGTTCGGAGCTAACAGTGCAGGGAAATCCACCCTTATGTATTCATTGTCAGGAATCATGCTTGATATTAGGAAAAAAGAGGATATGGCAGGAGGAGAGAGGATTACTTTGACAGGCGATGTCCTTTTTAATGATAAAAGTATAATGGATATGAAGCCAAGTCTCAGAGCAAAACAGGGAATTATCCTCTGCCCTGAACGCCGCAGGATCTTTAATGAAAGCTCAGTACTTGAAAACCTTAAAATAGGTGGTTTCCTTGCAACCAAAGCCCAGGCAAAAGAGACACTTGATTATGTTATGGGGGTGTTTCCTGCTCTTGATAGACTGAAAAACCGTACAGGAGGTTTTTTAAGCGGGGGAGAGCAGCAGATGCTTGCCATTGGAAGAGCACTAATGGCCCAGCCTAAAATTTTGCTGCTTGATGAGCCTCTAATGGGGTTAAGCCCTCGTATGCAGGCTACTTTGATTAAAGCAACCAAGGTTATTCAAGAAGAGCAGAAAATATCTATTATTATTTCCGAACAGTATGCCCGCCCTGTTTTCCCCATTGTGGATTATGCATATATTTTGGAAAACGGAGCTGCCGTTATGGAAGGTACGCGGGATGAGCTTATGGATAACCCAGATGTAAAATCCGCATACTTTGGTATTTGAATGCATATTCACCCATCTGCGTCGTTGCTGCAAACATTTGCAATCCTCATGTACTACAGTAAACTCCGGTTGCAAATGTTATTGCGCCTAACATATGGGCAAATCTGTATTCAAATACTGGGGTATAAATTTTTATAATTTTTTAGTCAGGTATGATAAAACAATAACCTGGTTTCTGACCTTTAGGTTAAAGGTCACAAGTAGAAGGAGTCATCGAAAATGGTAAATAGCGATATCCCGATTGAAGAAGAGCTCTCTTTTTCAAAATTTGATATAATGAGTGAACGCTATCCCGATAATACAGCTGTGTTATACCTTGGGGAACATTTTACCTATAAACGTTTAAGACAATTGAGCGAATGCTTTGCCGGTGGATTAAAGCAGCTTGGCATTAAAAAAGGTGATAAAATACTTTTATACATTCCCAATTGTATCCAGTGGGTGATTGCCTATCTTGGCATCCAGAAAGCCGGGGCAGTTCTTGTACCGGTCTCTCCGATTTATACCTCCCATGAACTTGAATATATGATTAATAATTCCGAGGCAAAAATTATCATATGCATGGATACCAATTTTGGCTATGTAAAGGAAACATTTGATAAAACCTGCATTGAAAAAGCCATTGTAACTAATCTTGTTGAACTTCTGCCAATTTGGAAACGAACAGTGGGTTTTTTGTTTGATAAAGTTCCAAAAGGCAAGGTTAAATTTGATGATCAGGTTATTGGATTTAAATCAGTGCTGAATAATCCACCCATAAAGGCAGATATCAATATAGATCCGGTAAAAGATCTATCTTATATCCTTTATACCGGAGGAACCACAGGACGTCCTAAAGGGGTGCCGGGCAATCATATAGGTGCTACTTCCTATATCAACAATGTTACCCATGATGTCGCAAAAGATCATTTAAAAGAAGGCAGTGATGTCTATATTGGTATTAATCCTCTGTTTCACATCATGGCATTGGGTTTTTTCATGGCCATTGGTTTAAATAAAGGCAATATGGTGGTTTTAATGCCTGTTCCCAATGTGGATGCTATTCTTGAATCCATTCAACAATACCGGGTCAGATGGTTTCTCGGTGTGCCTGCCCTCTACCGGATGATCCTTGAAAATGACAGAGTTCAGCAATATGATCTCTCTTCTTTAGCCTACTGTTTTTGTGGTGGTGATGTCTTGCCGGACAAGGTGATAACGCGATTCAAACAAGAGTATGATCTTACAATTTATCAGGTATACGGCTCCACAGAAGTAGGGCATGTGACATACTCTAAAATAGGAACCTCGCCAAGTTCAAGATCCATTGGTTATCCCTTAAAAAGTCGTGAGTGCATTGTGGTGGACCCAAATACACTGGAATGCGTGGAACCAGGAGAAAATGGTGAATTGCTGGTGACATCCACCTATACCTTGAAAGAATACCACAATAGACCTGAAGAGACTAAAAATGTATATATTGAAGTAGATGGTAAAATATACTGCAGGATGGGAGATTTTGTGAGCATGAAACCCGATGGTGAGCTTATATATATGGAGCGCTCTGCAGATATAATCAAACACAAGGGTTACAGAGTCTCAGCCTCGGAAATTGAGGCAGTTCTCCAGGATCATTCAACGGTAATCAATGCATGTGTTATAGGAATTCCCGATGAAAAAGTTGGAGAGAGGATAAAAGCCATTGTAGTATTAAAGGAAGATGCAAGGGGTGTAGGAGGAGTCGAGTTGATTAAATGGTGCAGAGAAAGCCTTGCTTCCTATAAAGTTCCAAGTTATATTGAATTTCGTGATATGCTGCCTAAATCAAAGGTAGGAAAACTTCTGCGCCGTGAAGTGAGGGATGATGAACGAAGAAAAATTGAGAAAAAATAGAGAGTCGACAGGTTGTTACAGAATGAAAATTTTTTCAAGTTTAAGGCGGAAAATAAATTTGACCACAGGCATACATGGAGTATTCTGAGGATCAAATTTATTTTTCCAACGTAGAAATTGGGAAAATTAGCGTTTTGTAACAGCCTGTCGAATATTTAATTCATTATAAGAAAGGATAACCATCATGGAATTTAGTGAATTGTTTAAAAAAAGAAGAAGCTGCAGAGCATTTAAAGATATTCCCGTTACACAGGAGCAGTTACAGGCCATTACAGAAGCCGGCCAATGGGCACCCAGCCCTCTTAACCAACAGCCATTTCAATTTATTGCCATTACCGACCCTGATGTTAAAGCAAAGGTTCAAAAGAGTGGTATTGAAGCAAAACAGTTTGTTGCTGATAATGGTGGTCCAGGATGGGCAAAAAAATATCCAATGAATTTTGTCGGGGAATGCCCTTTGATCCTGGTAGTAGTGTATGACCCTGAAAAAGGCGGGCTGGGCAATTATTTTGATCAACCCCACGGAGCACTGCAGGCAACATCTGCCTGCATCCAGAATATGATGCTAATGGCAGCAGATCTGGGCCTTGGTTCATTGTGGTTTACTTTTTTTAACCCGGCATCCTTGAAACAGGTTCTTGATATCCCTGAAAAACTGGATGTTGCAGGAGCAGTAATGATAGGGACACCTGCCATGGAAGCCAAGGCACCGCCGCGTAAAGCCCCGAAGATACATCAGAACCAGTATCAAGAAGATTAAAGTTTTAGCTCAAAGGCAAAACTGAAAAAACAGTTGGTTCTATTGCTTTATGATTTCCTTTATGGTGTTGATTCTATTGTGTTCTTGAGTGACATAAGCATGGGCAGCATCTAAATCAATGTTTTCAAACCTGATAGTGTCCCCGGGTGTTGTCTGGGCAACAAGGCAGAGATCTTGGGATATAACAGTAGCAATTTTTGCATACCCTCCAACTGTCTGCTCAACAAAGAGTATGATGGGTTGTTCATCGGGAGGTATTTGAATGCTTCCCGGTATGGAGGGTTCTGAAATAATGCTTTCAGGCATACCTGTTTTAATGGATATGGATTTCCCCTGCAGCCGGTATCCCATACGGTCTGCCTTGGCTGTAACAAGATATTCTGAAGAGAATAAAAGTTTAATGCCATCATCAAAATAGTCATCCTGTGGCCCGAGAAGAGCTCTGACAACAATCTCGCCTGGATAGTCAGGTATGAATTTTTCAGGAAATATTCGATCTTTTTTTAACAGAGCTGCTTCCATAGTTTCAAGGATATCACCTTTTTGCAGATGTCTTCCTTTAAAACCGCCGATTCCGGCACCTGCATATGTGGAAAAGCTCCCCATAACTTCTGGAACATCAATGCCCCCGTTAAATGCAAGATATGAACGGCATCCTGATTTTACCTGGCCGATGTTGATAATATCTCCGGGTTTGACTCGGATGGATCGCCACTGCTGAACAGGGTTGTCATTGATTGAAATATCCATTCTTGCACCGGTCAGTGCAATATACATCTCTTTTCTCACTTCAAGGCAGGGGCCGATTATGGTAATTTCCATGGCAGCCAGATTTTCAGGGTTACCAACAAGAAGATTTGCCATAGCAAAAGAGAAATTGTCTAAACTTCCGGAAACAGGGATTCCCATATGCTGAAACCCGAATCTTCCCCTGTCCTGTATGGTTGTATATCCGCCTGGAGATATAACTTTTATGGCATCCATTTAATTCTCCTCCATATTTTCTAATTTTGTAAACTCTTTTTGAGATATGGGGATAAATTTTATTCTATCTCCGGCCTTGTAGAGAAATGGATTTTTGCGATGGGGAACGAAAAGATTTAAAGGTGTCCTTCCTATGATCTGCCACCCACCCGGGCTTTGGATTGGATACATGCCTGTCTGGTTGTTTGCAATACCCACGGAACCTTTTGGCACTGCCATTCTTGGAGTTTTAAGTCTTGGTGTAAAGAGTTTTTCATTTAACCCTCCAAGAAAAGGAAAGCCAGGAGTGAAACCAATCATATAAATCAGGTATTCAGGTGTACTGTGAAGTTTGATAACATCTTCCCTGGAAAGATTGGAGGTTTTTTCCACATTTTCAATATCAGGTCCCAGTTCGTCTCCATAGCATACTGGGATTTCCACAACTTTACAGGGTTGGGTTTTCTCATCTTCAAGGCTGTTTGCAACTCTATCCATGGCACTTAAAAATTTTTCAGGCCTGGTGATTAAAGGATCATAAATCAGTAAAAGAGAGCGATAAGTGGGAATGATCTCTGTAATACCCCGGGGAGTATCCATCTGTAATGCATTGGCAATGATTCTTACTTTTCTGTTAATATCAGGATCAATTTCCTGGCCTAATTCAACAATAAAACCTCTCTCTCCGGCATTGTGAAAGATCGGGGTTTCACCCATCCATTTTTTTGTCATAATAGATTCTCTCCAATGGATTTTATTTTTATATCATTAGCTTGAAGAACATCTCTTATGGTTTTCACCAGCTCCACTGCTGCAAGATTGTCTCCATGAACACACAGGGTCTGTACTTCGAGGTTGATCATGGATCCATCAACTGCTTTTATAAAGCCGTTTGCCATGTCAAGTGCCCGCTTTGCAACAAGTTCAGGATCACTGATTACAGCTCCGAACTCTTTTCTGGAAACAAGTGTTCCTTCTGGAGTATATGCTCGATCCGGGAATGCTTCATAAACAACTTTGAGACCCATCTCTTCTCCAACCAGCCTCATGGTCTCTCCTTTTTTACCTGCAAGCGCAACAAACTTGAGATCAGGATCAAAATCAATGATACCCTCGGCAATAGACCTTGCAATGTCTACATTGTCAACAGCATCAAGATAGAGAGCTCCATGGGGCTTTACATGCTGCAGCTTTGCTTTGTTCACCCTGCAGAAACCTTTGAGCGCACCTGTTTGATATATCAGGTACTGCTTTATTTCATCCTGGGTCAGAGTCATACTTCTACGGCCAAAGCCCATAAGATCAGGATATCCAGGGTGTGCACCAACTGCAACACTGTTTTCAACTGCCATTTTTACAGTTTTATCCATGACCTGCGGGTCGCCTGCATGAAAGCCACATGCAATGTTTGCAGATGAGATATACTTCATTATCTTATCATCCATTCCAAGCTTATAGGCCCCATAGCTTTCTCCCATATCACAATTTAGATCAATGCTTTTCATAAAAATTCCTTTTGTCCAAATATTATTTATTGTCCTATCATGAGTTGTGGCAGATACAAAGCAATCTCAGGGAAAATAGTAATGATTGCAGTTGTAAACAGCATTAAAAAAAAGAATGGCATTGCATATTTTGCAACTGTTACAATGGGTTCACCGGTCAATCCCTGTATGACAAAAAGATTAAATCCTACAGGAGGTGTTATCTGACTTACTTCCACCATTAATATAAGATAGATCCCGAACCAGATGGGATCAAAACCTGCAGCAGTTACCATGGGAAGAGCAATGGGAAGAGTCATTACAACAATGGAAAAGCCATCCAAAAGACAGCCTAAAACAATATAAACTCCGCCAAGAAGAAGCATGAGCATATAAGGAGAGAGATTCATCTGATTGATTGCCTGGGTTATGGCAGCAGGTATCCCGAGAAACCCCATTGTTCTGGATAAAAATCCAGCACCCACAACAATGAGCATGATCATGGCATTTGTTTTTACAGCACCTTTAAGGCATTCAAGAAATATTTTTATTGTCATCTGCCGGTTTATTACAGCAAAGATCAAGGCGCCTAACACTCCAAGGGCTGCAGCTTCTGTTGGTGTGGCAAATCCACCGTAAATACTGCCAAGTACCATTAAAATCAGTGCCAGTGTCGGGGCAAGATCTTTAAGACCTATCAAGCGGTCTTTCCAGGAGTAACTATCCTTACTGCTTGGTGCAATTTCAGGATTTTTTATTCCTCTGTAAATAATATAGGAGGAGTAAATCCCGGCAAGGAGCAGTCCTGGTAAAATACCTGCCATAAACATTTTCCCTATGGATACTTCAGCGAGAATCGCATAAACAATCATGATCAAAGAGGGTGGTATTAAAAAACCAAGAGTGCCTGCCCCGGCAAGGGAACCCATGGAGAGACTTTTATCATAGCCGAGTTTATCAAATTCAGCCAGTGTAATCCTGCCAACTGTTGCAGTTGTAGCTGCACTGGAGCCTGATACTGCGGCAAAAAGTGTGCATGAAACAATATTCATGAGCAAAAGTCCGCCTGGGAGACGATAGAGCCAGGGCACAAGAGCCTTAAACAGCCTTTCAGAGATTCCTGACTTATATAATATTTCACCCATGAGAATAAACAGGGGCAAAGCAACATACTCCCATTTTTCAACAGTTGCCCATACTGAGGATGCCATATTGCTCCCTGCAGGCAGGGAAGAAAAAAAGGTCATCCCGATAAACCCGACCATAAAAAGAGAAAAACCCACCCATATCCCAAGGGAGAGAAACAAAAAAAGAACACCGAACACAACAATGGACATGAACAGAAGTTCTGATTCCATTATACGACCTCCTCTCCTGTTTTGATTGCAGCCCAGGTTTTAACAGTTGTTGCAGCAAGCTGGATAAAAAGGCAGGCTGCTCCGATAAGCATAATGGTCATGGGAATCCATAAAGGTGTATGGGTCATAGTGCCAGAGGTAGAACCATATCGGACAGCAGCTTTTACCATTTTAAAAAGATACCACCATAGATATCCCATGAAAACAGTGGTGATCAAAGTTGCAATAAATGTGATGATTCTGTTTAAGATTTCAGGCAGAAAGCCCAGAACAAGAGTGATCCTTATATGCCCTTTCTCTTTCAGACAGTATCCTGATCCCAGAAAAACAATAGCAGCAAGGCCATAGGCACTGTATTCATCAGAAATCAGGGTAGTTTTTTCAAACATATTCCAGATAAAAATTTCCACCAGAATCAGTAAAGCCATTAATCCAAGAATAACAGCGGAAATATTTGCCATGATATTACTTAAAGTATCAGCAAGTTTTACAAGTTTATTCATTTATCTCTCCGCTTATGGTACAGGGGAGTTGGCATTTTCGGGCCAACTCCTCTGTGTTTGGGATAAAACTAACGACCTGTAATTTCGTTGTATTGTTTTAAAATTGCATTAGCATCTGCTCCTGCTTTTTTTGCCCATATAGCTCTTAGCTTGTCACCGATTGCATTGAGTTCATTACGGAATTCCTTGCTTACAGGATCAATTATCATTCCCTTCTCAATGAGGGTGGCACGGCTTTTACGATCCATATCTCCTGCAAGATTCCACATTTCATCTTCCATCTGAGCAGCAATTTCAAGCACTGTGACCTGGAGCTTTTTGTCTAATTTATTCCATGCATCCATATTGACATTGATCATGTTTACAGGGCCGACAATATTAATTGGAGTAAAATATTTAAGCATTTCCCACGCTTTTGCATCAACACCTGAAACAGAAGATGTATACATGGAATCCATGAGACCAGCTTTCATTGCAGGATATACTTCTGAAAACGGCATTTTTCTTGCTGCAATTCCTGTGGCTTTACCAAAGGCAAGCCCTGTACCATCATATACTCTCATTTTAAGTCCATTTAAATCAGATTCAGATTTTATTGCCCGCTGGGTGTAAATGCCTGAAAAAGGCCAGACAGAAGTATAGAGAGTCATCTGATTGAATTTTTTCAACTTTTTAGCATACTTTGGTTTGGCAAGCTGATATAAAAGACGCTGCTCAAAAGCATTGGCAGAGATAAATGGCTGGGCAGTCAATGCAAGAACCGGAGCATCCCCCTCAACCATGCCAGTTGGAACCTCAGCTATAGCAAGCTGGCCTTCTGCAACTGCTCTTAAAAGCTCAGGACCTTTAAACCCGAGTGAGGAACCAGGGTGCAGTACAATTGTTAATTCACCATTAGTGGCCTCGGCAACCCGTTCTGCAAATTTTTGAGCTCCCTGTGAATGGAAATTACCAGCTGAATAGTTCAGGTGCAAATCCCATTTTGTTTTTGCCTGGGCAGTGGAAAAAATTGTCAAGGCAAACATTAAACCAGTTAAAACAGTAAATAATTTTTTCATTTTCTACTCCTTACTTAAGTTAGTTTAAATTATAAGGCTTCTATGCCGGATTCTTATTTAATACCCGATGATGCTGACTCGTGTTTGAACTAAAATTTGCACATATGTGAGGCGCAATAACTTTTGCAACCGGAGTGTACTGTTGTACATGAGGATTGCAAAAGTTTGCAGTAACGAAACAGGTGGGTGAATTTTAGTTTAAACACTCTATGATGTCATATAAATAATAATCCTCTGCCTAAAAGTCTCAATATGATCCCGCAATAATTTTTTTATTTTGGGTTTATCTTTCTTAATCATGCTTTCAATTATCTGATCATGCTCCTGTGTAACTGATTTATAATGAATTTCAAGGGGCCTTTGTGGATCAATCGTGTTGTTATAGGATAGATAAGACAATCTTTTAGCCTCGTTTCTTACATCATTTACAGCCCGGATCAAAAATTCATTCTGGGAACATTGTGCAAAATTTATGTGAAATTCATGGTTGGCTTCCACCAGTTTGAAAATTTTGTTTGAGAGGATAGCTTTTTTAACCTCTTTATTGGAGGCTTCCATTTTTTTTATAAAAGCTGAACAATCTTTATTGAGGACCATATCAACCACACCAAATTCAAAAATATGCATGCTTTCAAACATGGCTTTGGTGTTCTGCAATGTAATGGGTTTGACTATAACTCCTTTATTGGGATGGGATTCCACCATTTTCTCACCTTGAAGCCTTACAAGGGCTTCCCGGATTGGAGTTCTGCCAATGCCCAGCTCTTCAACTAATAGATTCTCTTCAAGATGCTGATTAGGCTCATATTCAAGGCAGATAATTTTTTTAAGAATAGCTTCATACGCCATGACAGCCATGGGCTGTTTATGAATTTTTGTTGCTGCTTTCATTTAAAAGTGATTATCCCCTTTTATAAAATATGTTATAAAATTTTCCGCTCAATTAAAATATACTTGACATAGATTTAAAATATATGTCAAGTATATTTATAAAAAAAATTTATATTTAAATTATAATTAAAGGAGAAATGTATGGATGATAAAGTATATAAGGTTGCATCACCGGTCATGGGGACTTTTTATCGTGCTTCAGTTTCGGGACAGCCACCTTTAATAGAAGTCGGACAAAAAATCAGTGCTTCTGATATTGTATGCGTGATTGAATCAATGAAAATATTTACAGAAATCCGCAGTGAATATGCAGGTGTTGTAAAAGAGATTCTGGTGGAGAATGAAGAACCTGTCATGAAAAGACAAGAGCTTATTATTATAGAAAAGATATGAGGTTGTGACTTGAAAATATGCAGATATTACAATAAAGGGGATTTATAATGTTCAAACGCATCTTAATTGCAAACCGGGGCGAGATTGCCGTAAGAATTATTCGTACCTGTAAAGAGATGGGAATAAAGACTATTGCTGTCTTTTCCGATGCAGACAAGGACAGCCTCCACGTCAGATATGCGGACGATGCTGTAAATATCGGTCCGGCCTTGAGTTATAAAAGCTATTTAAATGTAGAGAACATTATCCAGGCGGCAAAAGAATTCAAAGCCGATGCTGTCCATCCTGGATACGGCTTTTTATCTGAAAATGCCGGTTTTGCTCAGGCTTGTCAGGACAGCGGCATAACTTTTATCGGACCTTCTGCCGAAATTATTGAAAAAGCAGGCAATAAATCAGCAGCAAGGCAGATATTGATTAAGCTTGGGATTCCGGTTATTCCTGGAAGCGATGATGTTATTCCATCTGCTGACAAAGCGTGTAAAGTGGCTGACAAGGTTGGGTTTCCCGTAATTTTAAAGGCTTCAGGCGGAGGCGGCGGCAGAGGCATGAGAATTGCTAAAAATCGGCAGGAACTTATTGAAGCCTTTCCCATGGCTTCAGGAGAGGCAGAAGCAAGTTTTGGCAACCCTGACATCTACCTTGAAAAATATATTGAACAGCCCAGGCACATCGAAATCCAGCTTCTGGGTGATATGTCAGGCAATTTTGTTCACCTCCTGGAGCGCGAATGCAGCATACAGATGAGATATCAAAAACTCATTGAAGAAGCTCCCTCATCCTTTGTGGATGATGAATTTAGGGAAATTCTTGGTGAAACAGCAATAAAAATTGCCAAGGCTATTGGATACTTCAATGCCGGCACCATGGAGTTTCTTGTTGATAAAAATAAAAATTTTTATTTTATGGAAGTTAATGCCAGGGTTCAGGTTGAACACCCTGTTACAGAATTGATAACAGGTATTGATATTGTAAAACAACAGATTTTAATTGCAGCTGGTAAAAAGCTTGAGATCAAACAGGAAGAAATTAATGCCAATGGCTGGTCCATGGAGTGTAGAATCAATGCTTCAGATCCCCAGGATAATTTTATGCCCTCGCCCGGTGAAATTGAGTCAATCATTTTTCCAGGCGGACCAGGGGTCAGGATTGATACCCATATCCATGATAAATACATGGTCGGCCCTTTTTATGATTCTCTTATTGCAAAACTTGTCGTCTGGGCAAAGGATCGGCCTTCTGCCGTAAAACGTATGGCAAGGGCATTGGATGAGTTTGAAATCAAAGGGATTCAAACTACCATTCCATTTTTTAAAAAGATATTTAAGAACAGAGATTTTCAAACGGGTGATATTGATACTCACTTTTTGGAAAACAGTAAATTGTAATAGGTCTGACCTGGTTAAATAAATGGGCAACCTCATGCTGCCCTTTTTTGAGACTTTTTTTGATCATATCTGCACTTGTTGCAGAAATTAAAAACCCTGGGGTTTTTTCATCAAAAGCCTCAGCCAGAAATGGGGCTGCATGATTTTTTACAGTCACTATTTTATATCAGCATTATAAAGGCGCAGGCTGTTTGTCACCACTGATATGCTGCTGCCTGCCATGGCAAGGGCTGCAAGAATGGGATGAAGCTGCCTTAAAAATTCAGGGAACATTTCAAAAGGTGCAAGAATTCCTGCTGCAACCGGTATCAGAATAATATTATAAATAAATGCCAGGAATAAATTCTGTCTGATTGTGGAAATGGTTTTTCTGCTGATTTTAATGGCTTTTGGAATACCGGTCAGTTTACCGCCTGAAAGGATAACATCCCCTGTTTCAATTGCAATATCAGTTCCAGTGCCAATGGCAAAGCCTATATCAGCCATGGCAAGGGCAGGTGCATCATTTATGCCGTCTCCCACCATACCCACCATTACACTGTTTTGCTGCAAAATCTCTACTTCTCCTGATTTCTCTTCAGGCTTTACTTCGGCTTTGATCTCATCCACATTGACTTCATCACCAATGGCTCTTGCTGTCTGCAGATTATCTCCTGTAAGCATTACAACTTTAAGATTTTCTTCGTGAAGTTCTTCAATGGCCTGTTTTGATTCCGGCTTTAATACATCTGAAACTGAAATTATACCAAGCACATCTTTATCTTTTGCCAGCACCATCACAGTCCTGCCCCTGTTCTGCAGATCAAAGATTGATTGTTTGATATCTTCTGTCAGCATTGAATCCTGATCAAACCATCCTGGTTTTCCGAATTTATAAACCTTATCATCAAGCTGTGCTTCCACACCAAAACCGCTGTGGGCTTTAAAATTCTGCGGGTCAATCAAAGTGAGATTTTGTTCCAGGGCAAAAGTTACAATGGATCTGCCGATTGGATGTTCAGATCCTTTTTCCAGTGAAGCGGCAAAAATCAGGAGCTCTTCAGCTGATATGTCAAAATTTTTATTGGGAATCTTGTCAACCACTGTGGGTTTGCCCATGGTAATGGTACCTGTTTTATCAAGCACAATGGTTTCAAGCCTGGCTGCATTTTCAAGGGCTTCACTCCTTTTAAATAAAATCCCGTTTTCCGCACCTTTGCCGGTTCCTGCCATGATGGCTGTGGGAGTTGCAAGTCCCAGGGCACATGGACATGCAATCACAAGGACTGCAACCATTCTGATCATTGAAGGAACAAATTCTCCTGTTACTCCCCACCAGATTCCAAAGGTAATTACTGCAATGGTTATGACTGCAGGGACAAATATCGCAGCCACTCTGTCTGCAAGAGCCTGGATTGGAGCTTTGCTGCCCTGGGCTTCCTGGACAAGTTTTATGATCTGGGCCAGGGCAGTGTTTTTGCCCACACGTGTGGCTTTGAATTTTAACAGGCCTTCACCATTTACAGTACCGCCGGTGACTGCATCCTCTTTTGTCTTATCAACGGGAATTGGTTCTCCTGTAAGCATGGATTCATCAATGGTCGAGCTTCCCTCTATAATGACTCCATCAACAGAGATTCTCTCTCCAGGTCTTATAACAACAATATCATCCAGCCTGACCATTGATATGGGAACTTCCTTTTCCACACCATTTTCAATAATAAAAGCAGTTTTGGGCTGAAGTCCCATGAGTTTTTTTATGGCGCCCCCTGTTTTGCCTTTGGTCCTGGCTTCAAGGAGCTTGCCAAATTTTATCAAAGTAATAATCACGGCAGAGGTTTCAAAATAGACATGATCTCCAAGACCAGAAAACAGTAAGATAGAAATGGAATAAAAATATGCAACAGAAGAGCCAAGGGCAATAAGCACATCCATGTTAGTGCTTCTGTTTTTTAAATTTTTATATGCCCCAATATAATAATCTATCCCTGTGTAAAACTGGACAGGTGTTGCAAGAAAAAGGAAAAACCAGTTGACCCATGAAGCATGACTCCAGGAACCAATGAGACCAAAATCCCGTGACATACTCATGAGAAAGAGAGGCAGGGCAAAAACAACACCAATAATAAATTTTTGAGTCTGATCCTTGATTTCAGCATTTCTTGCTATCTCTTCAACATCTTTTTCGCCATCTTTTAAATCCAGGCTGTCATCAACAATAATTAAATCAAACCCGATTTTTTTAATCCTGGCAACAATATCATCAATGCTGACTATGGAGGGAATATAATCAATGAGCAGTTTTTCCGTTGCAAAATTTACAGATGCTGTAACAATGCCCAAAGTTTTTTTATTTAAGGTCCGCTCTATATTGGCAGCACAATTAGCGCAGCTCATACCGGTGACAGGTATCTCCTTTCGATCAAATGGAACCTTAAAACCCAGATCCTGAATTTTATTGATAATTTCATTAAGAGATATTCCTGCAGGATCAAATGATATCACTGCCTGATCAGCTGCAAAGTTCACATTGGCATTTGATACTCCATCCAGCTTACTGACAGTTCTTGTAATATTTGCCGAGCAGTTTGCACAGCTCATTCCAGTAATGGAAAGAGTCAGAGTTTGTTCATTCATTAATGTTCTCCTGAAAATCATAATATTTCAAGCTATTCTTACATCATAAGATTGAATATAAGCACAAATATATAATTTTCAAAAAATTCTTAAAATTTTTTATTTTTGTTCTGTTTTGTCGAAAACTTGTTTGTATGGCATGATAATATGTGCTAATGCTGTTAAACGGGAACTTGATGAAACTCATAAATAGATGGGTTTAGAATGATAAAAAAGGCAACTAATCTGGAGAATAATTAATGCTGAAGAATTCTTTTCAACATATACCTGGCATCGGGGAAAAAACAGAAAGACAACTGTGGAAATCTGGAATAATTAACTGGAAAAGTTTTTCCCAAACAGCACAAACAAAGCTGTCACCAAAAAAACATGAATCCATGACAGATTATATAAAAATATCCAAAAAAAATCTGCAAAACAGTAACCCGAGATTTTTTACTGAACTTCTTCCAGCAGCACAGCACTGGCGTATTTTTTCAGCATTCAGGAATTCAACAGCTTATATTGATATAGAGACAACCGGGTTGGATTCATGGGGTTTTGACATTACAACCATTGCTCTGTATGACGGCAAGTCCATTAAATACTATATCAATGGACAGAATCTTGATGATTTTATTGATGATATTCAAAAATACAGTGTTATTGTAACATACAATGGAAAAACTTTTGATGTGCCCTTTATTCAAAATTATTTTGGAATAAAATTAAACAATGCCCACATCGATCTAAGGTATGTCTTGAAATCCCTTGGATATTCAGGTGGATTGAAAAAATGTGAAAAAGCCATGGGAATTGATAGAGGAGACTTGAGCGGGGTTGATGGATATTTTGCAGTTCTGCTCTGGCGTGATTACAAGCAGAATCAAAATGAAAAGGCGCTTGAAACACTGCTTGCTTACAATATTGAGGATGTGGTCAATCTCGAAATTCTGATGGTAATGGCTTACAATATGAAAGTTGAAGGCACTCCTTTTTTTGATACATACCAGCTGCCTGTGCCACAAACCCCAAAAATACCATTTAAGCCTGATCCTGCAACCATTGATCGAATAAAACATGAAATTTTTTCTTCCCCCGACCCGTACCAGTTTTGAGTTCATTAAGATTTAAACTGATATTATTGATATTCTGGATGCCTGCATCACATGTTTTACTAAATTTCCAGACTATAACCATATGGGATGGATTGCTTTCATTGTATCTTTTGTGCATTGTATTACGCTGGCAAGCCTGAAATATCTAAGTGACATGCCAATGCCCCGGGTCATCAGTTCAAGATAGGAGAGTTCCTGATCTGTTATTTCCCAGGGTTCTGAATGATAAAGTCTCAATGCTCCAATTATTTTCCCCTTCAGATTTATTGGAATTGAAACAATGGACCTGACACCTTCATTTTTTGCTTTTTCAGGATATTGAAGCTGATCGCTCTCCTCTGTATCAGTAATGATAACGGGTTTTAGATTGGATGACAGCTTGATACTTTGATCCACCAGGATAGGCCCCTTGTTAATATATTCAATGCTTAAGCCTTCAGTGGCAAGGAGCTCCAGCTCTTCCGCAACCGGGTTCACTACAAAAATGCTGGCCCCTTTTACGCCTATGACCGCCACCAGCAGGTGTGTCAGCTGGTAACCCAGGATTGTCGGATCTGTTGCATCAAAAATAGTATCCACAATCAATTTATATTTTTCAAGATCCAGTTTTTGCTCATGTTTCATATCTTTCCTCCTTTTGTTGGTGTTCATAATTAAAATGTGTGATTTTTAATTTACGATATGAACATTGATTACCCCGTCACTGCATTGGGTGAGTCTTTTTGATATACTTCTGCTGAAATAATTGAGAATATTGCCAGGATTTCTGTTCAGCACAACAACATTAAAATTCTCTAATTTCCATAACTGGATAATATCCGCAGCAATATCTGTTTTTATAGGTTGGAAAAGACAATGAACATTTTGTGAGGCAAAACCGTAATCCACCAGCACCCCCCTGACCTTCTCCATAGCCTGCCTGCGTTCTTCCCGCTGCTGGCGCAAATAGTAGATATTGAGCTTCATTTTTTCCATAATAGTATTGTTTTTAACATTGATTTCCGGTACAGATGCAAAGGCATGAAAAAGTGTGATTTCAACCTCTTTCTCCCTTCTGTATCGCTGTCCAGTGTAATGAACCGCTTTTTCGTCATTCGGTTTAAAATTGTAGGGTATTAATATTTTGACTACCATTTTGCCCTCCTTTCTTTTAAAAAAAATCAGGGGTTGTCAATAGTGCAAAATGCAACCTGCTTGAATTCAAAAGGATTAAACAAGTCTGATACCGAGATGAAATGCCGGAGCAAAGGAAGATGAATTCTAAATTTCTATAATTTGTAGTATACCAGATAAATCAATAAATGTAAAATATCAAAACACCAGATTATTTGTTTTGAATTATATTTGATGCCTTTTGATTTCAAGGGAATGTAAAGAAAATAATTTAGCAGTAGAAATTATTTTTTTAAACATCTTTACGTTGCTATTGGTTTGTATTTGTTAGCATCTGAATCTTTAAGCAGAATAATAGAAACTTCATCAAGGTTACAACTTGTATTATTAAAAATTGACCGTTTATACAAAATCATGAATAGATAATTATTCATAACTTCAATCCAGTTCTCAATTTTTAATATTATTGAGTTGAATATAGAAAATGACAGGAATTAATGCACTTTGTCCATATAGTGGAATCATAATCCAAAATTTAAAAAACATCAGATACCATATGTAGTATTTCTAAATATTTATTTGGGGTGAGCCCTATAAATACTTATGTTGCGACTTTTTTTGTTGCCAGTTTTTTCTTCGAATGAATTTTTAAAAGGATTTATTTTCTTTGGATTTAGTTCTTTTACTTTTTTTCTTTGGTCATGCTTTTCGCTTTTGACAAATAGTAATCAATGCTTTGTTGATCAAATCCCGGCATGGTTTTGGCAAAATCAGCAGCTGTCTGCCTTTTTCCCCGGGCCTCATAGACCCAATGGCATTCGTTTAAGAATTAAGCCCATTCGTTTAAGGAATTGCAGTGTTGGTAAGCCTATTGGTCACGTTGCCAAGATTTGTGTTTTCTTTTTATTTTCTTTTGATGGCTGCCATTTTGGTTGAGGTTTCATGGATTTTCGAACATACGATCGGCCTGGTCTTTCTTTTTGGTATCGACCTATAATAAAATGATCTGACAGGATTATCGCGTTCCTATATCAATCATAGATTTAGTAAGGCCATCAAACGGATTAACCTTGATCAGCCTCGAAAAGTAATAGGTACAACAAATTTTTTGGGACCGTCGCGCCATTCGCTGCGTCATTATGCTGAGTTCCTGATTATGCCGAGTAGCTTACCAGTCTTCGATAGAGATTCATGCCTTTCTTAGTTAACGCCATAAACCAATGCTTGATTACTCGGCATAATTCTGCTGTCTCT
>JAQIBP010000006.1 GCA_027858995.1 Deltaproteobacteria bacterium
TAATATTTTCCAGAGCCTGTTCCCGTGATTCTCCTTCGCTTATGCATCCAGGGAGAGCTGGAACAAAAACGGTGTATCCACCTTCTTCACTCGGCTCCAGTCTGATTCTTATTTTCATGTCAAATCTCCTTTTTGCTTTATCACTAAATATCTATATGATAATATATTCAATAGTTTTAATCTAATATTTTTTTATAATTTGATCATTGTTATTATTTTTTTCTCTTTTATCATATTTTGAGAAAACCTAAGGATTGTCTGATAGTATTTGAAGCAGTATAGTGGTCAATAAAAAACATAGCCATTAAATCATGCAGCAGGATCAAACGTCTTGACTTCTTTATCCAATCTGTCACCTAATTTCATTTTAGCCATTTCAGTATCATAGTGAACCTGAATTCCAGTCCAGAAATCAACAGACATTCCAAAATAATGTGCCAATCTTAAAGCCGTATCAGCACTTATCCCTCTTTCAAATCGAACAATTTTATTTATTCGCATGGCAGGAACGCCAATATCTTTAGCAATTCGATACTGACTTATACCCATTGGTTTTAAGAACTCTTCAAGCAATATTTCACCAGGGTGTGTAGGAAAAAATTCTCTCATAATGGCACCTTTTTAATGATAGTCAACAATCTCAACACCATGTACGCCATCCTCTTTCCATTCAAAACAAATTCTCCATTTTTTATTACTTTAATTTTCCGTGACCTCATTAGAATCATATGATTTCTGATATACTTCTAACAGGAGAATAGAATCCGTGTTTGATCATTTTGCCAAGATAAATATCAGCCTGGCCTAAATTTATTATTTCATCTATCACACAGGCTTTTAATATACCGATGGTTCCTGTAAACGAGACATGTGAATTTCGGCATTGCTGTCTTGCTGAACGATCATCTGTTACCACAATTCCTTGAGATATTTTTGCTGCAGCAATGCAGGATGCCTCACCCTTGCCAAGATGGTCAATAAAATCGGGATATAATTGTCTGGCCTTATCTGATAAAGAAATAAGCGTGAATATTTTATTCTCGAGTAAGGATTCAATTTTTTGAAGTGCTGGATATTTAACAAATCCGGCGCATATTTCATCATATACTTCCCATGTAATAAATCCACACTTGTGATATCGTTTTTTTACAAGGTGATCAGACCCGGAAAACAAGAAATTACTGAGGGAAACAGTGTCAAAATACCAGTTTTTTTCAGGCATTTGCTATATCACTTTCCTGGAAGGAATTATTTTGTACTATATTGTGTTCTGCAAGCCAGGTACGGATCTCCCATACAGTCATCCCCATTTCTTCAGCCAGTTTTCCAAGGCTTATATATTCTCCCTGAAATGCTGCGACCGACTGTTTTTGTTTTTGGTTGAGGCCAAGAAGCTCAAGCTGATAACATGAAAAAACAGCTTGTCTTATCAGCTCTCCAACAGAGGTCTCTCTTTTTTTTGATAGTTGTTTCAGTCCTTTGGCAATTTCTGGCTTTACTTTAATATGTATAGTAGCATTTTGCATTTTATACCTCTTTTGTTATATATGGCCAACTTCAGGTATATTATAATCCTTGGTAAATTATTTGTCAAATTGAAATTTCTTATGCTGATAAAGGATACAGGGCACGGGTCAAGTGAATTTGCTTTAATTGAATTTGCTTTAATTTTAGATTTTTAATGAGTAAATAGTAATTACTTGACCCCTTTTATACTCAATATCATTATCTGCCAGTTCATTTATAAATCGGGCAATAGTTTTTCTATATATTTTAGAACCTCTTTTATTGAAATATCTGTACTTTCTTTGATGAGATCATCTTTGTGCAGATGATGGGGAGATGTTTTTAAATGATTATGGTGGGGGGCATTATCCCACCGCATAATAAGTAAACCTTTAGAATCCTGCCAATGGAAAGAGTAATTTCGCTGGGTTTCATCATTATATTCACGGGTAAACAGCATGGTGCCATTTTGAAGCCTTATTTCTACCCGGTTATAAAATCCTGTTTCCCATATTTTGAAGTCAATAATTTTGTAATCAAGGACAATTGGAGATGAATCAAGCGACTTTAATATTTCCATCTCGAAGGTCTTCTATTTTTTTATTTATACCAGTTAAGTATTTTACATAAGCTTTCCATTCCATATAATCATCATAATATGAAAATTTTTCTTCTGTTTTTTGCATGAATTTTTCAAACTCATGTAATTTTTTTTGGTACTTATTCTGGAAAAAATTAATCCGTTGTTCAGTTTTATTTTTTTCTGAATATACTTCCAGTAACATTAACCGGGAAATATGCTGTTTATCGATGGTTATCATAATAGGGTAACCTCACTGTTTAATGACATTTGTCGCTATTGTAACCTTTGGTACATTATATGTCAATCTCAGACCTTTGATCTCAGACCGTTGAAATAAAAAACATAGCCATTAAATATTGCAGTTTGTCAATATGCTTTGTAGATTGTGGTGTTTCATCTGCCGGCGCCGGTCAGGACGGCTTTGGCTGTTAATACCAATATTTTAAAATCATTAAAAAGCGACCAGTTGTCAATATACTTTAGATCCAGTTTCATCCACTCTTCAAAGCTCAATTCATTTCGTCGCGGAGCAATCTGCCATAAACACGTCATGCCGGGTTTCATGGACAGCCTCCGCCTTTGCCATACTGAATATTCATCTACCTCTTTGGGTATGGGCGGTCTTGGCCCCACAATACTCATTTCGCTTCTTAAAACATTAATCAGCTGGGGCAGTTCATCCAAGCTTGATTTTCTCAAAAAAGAACCAATATAGGGGATAATCCTCGGGTCATCCTTGATTTTAAATGCAGGGCCGTCTGCCTCATTCATCTCTTCAAGCTCTTTTAACCTCTCATATGCATCCATTTAAAGGAGATATACCAGGCAATTATAATCAACAGGAGAATAATGTAATAGTTTGGACCTATGGAAAGAGCACTTAAAGATCCAGGCAACAAATTCCTTTTAATAAAATATGCCGCAATAAATGAAAAAGCCGTGATACCAATATCAATGGTTTTCTGTATATCGAGAATAAACGAGCCTTTGTTTTCCCCTTATTAAGCGGTATAATCCGTTTGCCTGGATAAATTATCCACTCTTCAAAACTTAAATCATTTCGGCGAGGTGCAATTTGGGGTTCCCTAATTGCATAATCCTGGGGCTGACCATTTTCTCTGGAATGTGAATTCTTTTAAAAAAACAGTTGGTTATCGGGGTCAGACCCGCTATCCGTCCGCTATCCGTTATCAAGACTAAATCAATTGTGGATTATTTTAACAGTTCTGAAACAGATTTACTTACATTGGTTGCTATATTAACCGCCTGCCTACAAATTGCTGCACATTTTGCAAGCAAGGGTTAAATAATTTGCTCTTAAGAAGAATTATGGCTGAATCGAAATTTTCTTCAGAATATTTTAACCAAAATTTAGTTTCTTCTTTCATATATTACTTCACCTGCTTTAATATCACTTAAAAAGCTTCCTGTTGCATCAGGCGTAACTGGTATTATATCGTAAGGAATAATATTTATTAATTCCCGCATTAATTTTCTGTATTTCATAGAAAGATCCAGGTAGTGTTCACAGCTATTTTGAAACACTGCAATATCAATATCATGGGGATCATTTGAATTAGAGAATGAACCAAAAATAATAATCTTTTGGATCTCTACTTCATTTGACAGGTTATTTCTAATCTGCCTCTTGATTTTCTCTTTTTGTTTTTTAGAAAATTTCATATTTATTCAAGTTAATTTTTTTTTGCTTCTTACTGATAATACAGATTAATTATTATGATTACAATATAGAAAAACGAATTATGTAAAATGGCAACAGTCCTCAATAACAAAATCCCAGACCAGGGGGGTTCTGCCCTCAATATAGAACTGGGCAAGCTCTGTGGCGCCTGCCAGCAGCAGGATATGGATCATGACCGGAATACCGGATTTACGGCCCAGCAGCAGGAAAAGAGCCAGGCCGAACAATAAAAAAAAACAGAAATGCCCGGCCTTTGATATATACGAGGCCACGGCCGGTTCAATTGCAGCACTGAATCTATCCGTAAATTTATCACTGGCCCGATGGTAAAAAATTGGCTGTATCTGTCCCACTCGTGGGTTCCGGTAAAAGATGCCGTCTGGTGGGGCAAACCCCATTGATTTTTCTGCCCGTCGTGCTGAACCAGCAAAAGCCTTGCCAGGTTCCACGATTTTGCCCCGGGCCGGATCTTCTCGCATTTCAGAGCCGCTCTTCTCATATTGGTTAATGAAAAAATGACAACCAATCGTCACAGCAGCCAGAAAAGCAAAAAGAATAATTTTTATCCTGGAGGAATCCACTCTTTATCTGCCAGCACCGGTCAGGACGGCTTTGGCTGTTAATACCAATATTTTAAAATCATTAAAAAGCGACCAGTTGTCAATATATTTTAGATCCAGTTTCATCCACTCTTCAAAGCTCAATTCATTTCGTCTCGGAGCAATCTGCCACAAACACGTCATGCCGGGTTTCATGGACAGCCTCCGCCTGTGCCATACTGAATATTCATCTACCTCTTTGGGTATAGGCGGCCTTGGCCCCACAATACTCATTTCACTTCTTAAAACATTAAACAGCTGGGGCAGTTCATCTAAGCTGGATTTTCTCAAAAAAGAACCAATATAGGGAATAATCCTCGGGTCATCCTTGATTTTAAATACAGGGCCGTCTGCCTCATTCATCTCTTCAAGCTCTTTTAACCTCTCATCTGCATCCTCATACATTGTCCTGAACTTATAAAGCATAAAGTGCCTGCCGTTCTGCCCAAGCCGATCCTG
>JAQIBP010000024.1 GCA_027858995.1 Deltaproteobacteria bacterium
TAACAGGGAATAATAATAAAAGAATTGTTATTTGCGCAGATGGTACTTGGAATCGTCCTGAAAAGAATCTCAAGGAGGATTTTCCTACAAATGTACTCAGGCTTGCCAGGGCTATTAAACCCATTGGAGCAGATCAAATTAATCAGCAGGTTTTTTATGACTGGGGTGTGGGGTCTCGGCAAAGCATTTGCTCCCGAAGGGGAAAAATCCATAGAATTCAGAGAGCTGCTTTCACATGGGTCCCGGGAGATAAAATTTGTGGGTGTATGGGATACTGTGGGTGCCATGGGTATTCCTATATCGTTTTTAGGGTTGTTTGATGATAAGGATGAGTTTTACGATACCAAGATTGGGAAAAATATCCGGATTGCAAGGCATGCCCTGGCAATTGATGAACATCGGAAAGATTTTGAGCCGACTATATGGAAGCACGCGGATAATATGGATTTAAAGCAGGTATGGTTTGCAGGTGCGCATGCTGATATAGGCGGCAGCTATAAGCCGGATGCCGGTGGTTTTGTTATGTCGGATAATTCTCTGGGCTGGATGATCAAAGAGGCTGAGGATGCAGGGCTGACAATAGAGGAGCATTTAAAGGAGAGCATAAAGGAGAGCATAAAGGAGAGCCCACTGGCAAAGATTCATAATTCCAGGAGAAGTTTTTACAGGGTTAAAGAGAAACACTACAGGACTATTGATCATGGCTGCGGGCCTGTAATCATCCATGATTCTGTTAAACAGCGCTGGGACCGGGATCCAAAATACAGACCTGAAAACCTGGAAAAGGGACTGGGGTCAGGCTTGCTTTGTTGTCAAAAAGCCTGTCTTATGGGCGGTAAATTTTGGTGATTGTCCGGTGATGGATGCGGGCTGTGGATTGTCTATACCGGCTGAATGCGGACCTGATCACATGCTTAATCCGTGTGATATTGAACATCGGATTACCTCGAAAACCAAGGCTATTATGCCAACACAACTCAATGGTCGTACATGTAATATGGATGCCATTGAAAGAATCGTCGAGCAAAACGGTTTGCTTATCATAGAAGATGCAGCCCAGGCCCTGGGCAGTCAATATAAAGGAAAATATGCCGGGACATTCGGCAAAGCCGGTACATTCAGTCTGTATCCTGCAAAGCTGCTGGGATGCTTTGGCGATGGAGGCGTTGTGGTCACCAATGATGATGACGTGGAGTATATCTGTCAGACTATTCTGGAATTTTATGCCCATTAAACACTTCCACTAATTGCACTAATTTTCACTAATATAAATAAAGTTGGTAATAATTTGTGAAATTAGTGGATAAGAAAAAAAATACTTCGCAGATGTTGTTTGTTATGATAAAATCATTGTAGAAGCGTTGAATAGACTTACATCAAAAGAAGAATCTCAAAGATTGAATTGTTTGAAGGCTTCAGGATTGAAAGTGGGTCTTTTGATTAACTTTGGTGGATAAACAAAGGGGGTTCAAATGGGAGCAACACTGCTAAAAAAAAATTTACCGGAAGAGATATACAAACAATTTAAAAAACTTAATAAAAAACAGGTATCACAGGTGCTGGATTTTATCGAATTTCTAACACTGAAACAAAAAAAAGGTCTAAGAAGAAATCCATTGATAGAATTCATTACAACGGATGCTGATCCTGAGATGACTCTGCATGTTGTTCGTCAACAACTCAGTGGAATAAAAGGGAATCTGGCAGACACTATTATTAAAGGCAGAGAGGAAAGGGTTTGAGTAAATATTTTCTTGACACCAGCGCCATTGTTAAACGATATCACAGTGAAGAGGGCAGTGATTTTATAGATAGATTATTTGCAAAAGCAGGTGCTGAATTTATAATTTCAGATATCAGTATCATAGAATTTTATTCTGCACTATCTTTGAAAGTAAGGGTCGGTGAAATTGATGAAGAAAACTTTATGTCTTTGAGAAAGTTGTTCTCTCAAGAGTGGTGGGGGTCAGAGGTTTACTATTTACTTTTATAGCTTGATGATGAAAACCGGGGGTCAGGCTTGCTTTGTTGTCGTTGTTTGTTAGAGTGCACTTTTTGATACTAAAAAGAGGTGTTTAAGCCTTCAATATAAAAATTATTGACAAAAATATCCAATGTGTATATCGTTTTGGTATACATAAAGGAGATTGAATTATGGCTAAAACAGCAATGACCCATGTGCGTATAAC
>JAQIBP010000096.1 GCA_027858995.1 Deltaproteobacteria bacterium
TGATGATTAAAAGACCTCAAAAAATTTTACAAAAAATTTGCAATCCTGCTGAAGAAAAATAATATTCCAGCAAATAAGTATAATTTTTAAAAAAATGGTTAAGGTATTATCTTGATTTCTGCCACAAGTATAAACATTGTCCATTTTAAAAAAATAGCTTCGCTCTTTTGCTTACATTGAAAAGCTTTGAAGACAGATAATGTTTTTTATTCTAAAACAGCATTAACTTTTAATTCAGTTTTTGTTGTGGTCGCATATTTACTGTTTTACTATATTTTTTTTGTTATCCTCTGCTTTTTTCTTTTTCAGGTCTGAAGCCGTTTGAATTATTTTCATTGCCCGTGTGAGCAAGCCGGGATCTCCCTTAAACTGTTCCACTGTATTTTCACAGGCATCTACATAAACTGCCCTGCCAAGGGCTGTCCGGCAGATAACCGAGGTCCATCCCTCTTCGGCTCCTATGCCTCCAAACGAAATGTCAGCATATTCAGCTGAATAGTCATCACAATACATGCAGGCAGGGCGTTTCATGAAATCAATATTGTCAAGGGGCAGGGCTTTAACTTCACCGTTTTTAAGGTGAAGCATTAATTTCTCTTTCACATTTACTTTTTTCAGGTCTGCCCATGAGAACCCACCGAGTTTTTCCATTTTCTTCCGTTCTTCTTCTCCAAAAATAAAATTCCCGGAACAGAAAAGACCAAAACAGTATTTTATAACATCGGATGGAACAATACCAAGAGCCTCTATTCTGCGCACAGCCTTGATCTGACAGGGAGTACCCACAAGAGCAACCCGCTGAAGGTGTTTCTGCATCATTGGTCTGAACTCTTCTACTGAAGGGGCATAAGTTGAGTACTTATCGCTTAAATGATTAATGCCATGGGAAGAGTCAAAATAGAATCCTGCTGCCTCGATTATCTCTTCTCGAGTTGTGGCAAGAAAGGGTTCCCTGTTGAAAAGATCAATATGCCTGGTCACAATCGCTCCATCTATATGTCCACGGTCAAACAGATGGACAAGCAAAGCAGTGACAACTCCGCCGTCAGTTGCTTTACTGCGTATTTCCGGATCCAGTGCCCGTCCAATACCGGTTTCAAGAATGCTCCCCATGGGAGGTTCCCATGATGAAATTTGCCGAGTCTCCTCTTCAAGTTCATCAGTTTCAGGACAAATTGTATAACACAGGCCACACTCTATACACTTTTCCTGATTGGAAAAGCCGGGCATTCCATTTTCATCCAAAGCAAGTGCACTGTAATTGATGGCAGTACAGAAAGTTACACAGCCTCCGCAACGGTGACACAGCCCCTGGTCCTGAACCTCTTTCACCAGATCAAGAAATGTTTTCATAGCTCCCCCTATACCTCCGGCCTGGGATAAAGACCTGTCTCTTTAACAATACCAGGTACTTTTTCCTCCCACTCAATAGCCATTATATGAAATCCTTTCACACCCTCAACTTCTTTTAAGCGTTGGATTGTTTCAATGCATATTTTTATCCCTTCATCAGCCTGTTTCTCCTTTGGAGTATCAGACAACCGCTTGACCACATCATCAGGCACATCCATTCCAGGTACTCTGTTTTTCATAAATTTTGCCATGCCTGCTGATTTAAAGGGTGTAACTCCAGCCAGAATATAGACCTTTTCGTGGAGCCCTCTGTCGCAGACCCGTCTCATCCACTCCTCAAATTTATCCAGATTATAAATACACTGGGTCTGTATAAACTCGGCCCCGGCAGCAATTTTTTTTGCCAGGCGGGGAACTCGAATCTCAAAAGGGTCAGCAAAGGGATTGGCAGCTGCTCCCACAAACATCTGAGGCGGTTTCTTGATATCATCTCCACCGAGAAATTTTCCTTCATCTCTCATATGGCGGGCGGTCTGGATAAGTTGCATGGAATCAAGATCATGGACATTCTGTCCTGTTGGACAATCTCCAAAACTCTGGTGATCTCCTGACAGACACAGGATGTTATAAATGTCAAAGGCGGCAGCACCAAGAATATCACTCTGCAGCGCTATCCTGTTTCTATCCCTGGTAACCATTTGAAGTGTTGCTTCTATTCCCATTAATTTGAGCTTGATACAGGCGGCAAGGCTGCACATGCGTGTAACAGATGTCTGGTTGTCAGTAATATTTACACCATCAACATAATCTTTGATCAATTCACCTTTTTTAGTAATTGAATCCATATCACTCCCCCTGGGAGGACCGCATTCAGAAGTTACGGCAAGATGACCGGCTGAAAGAATTTTTTCAAGTTTACTGGGGGTTTTCGTGCTCATACCTGTATGTCCTCCCTGATGAATTTGCGTGGTCCGCCTGCCCGGTCAAAGGACCAGTCCTTTAACTCGGCAAGTTTTTCATAATCATCCATACGGCCAAGGGCAGTTAGTCTTTCAATGATAAGCTGCCATGCACAGTCCAAATCTTTGCTCAGTTCGCATTTTCCATTGGTCGAACCACCGCAGGGGCCGTTTAAAATTCGTTTGGCACAACGTGAAACAGGACAGATACCGCCTGTTTCGCCAAGTACGCATTTGCCGCAGGCCTGGCATTTTTCAGAAAAGACACCATGCTCATCCACAGCTCCGAGAAAACATGTGTCAAGCCCTGGAAAAAGAGGAGTATTGGCATATTTTTCCGCCATAAACTGTACTCCAATGCCGCAGGCTGTGCTGAGGACTGCATCAACCCCGGCAATTGTATCTTCAGCAGGCTCAAAAAATTCATGCTCACACTGCCGTTCAATACCTGAATGCTGTATCTCTATTTCAACTCCTTCCTGGGCTGCATGCATGTTGAGCATGGATGCCATAATTTCAGCCTCCTTATTGCCGCCCTGATGGCATACAGCAACACAGGTGTTACACCCGAAAACTAGAACTTTTTTATAGCTCTTAATCATTTCCCATATCTCTTCCATGGGTTTTTGCGTGCCGACAATCATAGTTTTTACTCCTTTTCAGCCATCTTCCGTTTGGCAAACCAGACAGGAGAGGGTCCCATCTCTTTTATTCTGTTGGTAAATTCTATACAGATTTCCGCCCATCTCGGTCCCATTGCAGCGGAAAGGTTAAACATCTCAACTCTTGCAGGATCAATATTTACAGCAGGAAGAAGGGTTTTAATATATTCTATTCTGCTTTTTGCATGGGTATTTCCTTCCAGGAAATGGCATTGACCTTCCAGTCAGCCTGCGGCAAAAACACCGTCTGCCCCGCGTTCAAATGCCCGCATAACATAGATATGATCAAGCTTCCCAGTACACGGCAGACGTATGATCTTCACATTGGTTTCATAGGAAAGACGCATGACACCGGCAAGGTCTGCTGCTGCAAAGGCACAGTAATGGCAGGCAAACGCAAGAATTGTGGGAGACCATCCTTCAGGAATATCCCTTGGTATCTCCACACTGTCTGTATCTTTCTTTTCTGCAATTGTCTGACTACTCATTATTCACTCCAAATTAAAATTTATCAAACTACTCTAATATATCAGCTGTAAGAGAATCAATCATGGCAATAACCTGATCATCGCGAAAATTATTTACCTGGAATGCGTGTGCCGGGCAGATACCCGCACATATACCGCAACCAGTGCATTTCACTTCATTGTGGCTCACCTTCCCATCTTCATCTATAAATGGGGATTCAAAGGGGCAAACCCTGAAACAGGCAAGACATGACATACACAAATCCCTGTCATGCTTTGCAATAATACCGGAAACCCCAAGCCTGTCATGGGAGAGAAGAGCTCCTGCTCTGCCCGAAGCTGCCAGTGCCTGATTAATGGTTTCATCCAGATTCTTTGGTGCATGGGCAAGACCTGCGACATAAATACCTTCACTTGGAAAATCCACGGGCCGAAGTTTCACATGTGCTTCAAGGAAGAAACCATCGGGATTTCGCGTGAGTTTGTATTTTTCCCCTATACTATCTGTTGTGGGATGAGGTCTTAAACCGGTGGAGAGGATTAGATAATCAGCAGTAAACTCAATCTCCCTCTGAATTATATGATCAAATGTCTTTATTTTTATCAAGGAGCCTGAAGAGTCAACTTCCGGCTTTCTGTCAGGTTCGAACCTGCTGAAAAATACGCCGAGTTCCCTTGCTTTGGAATAATAATCCTCCCTTAGACCATATGTCCTTATATCCCTGTATAGTATGGTTACCTGTGTATCTGGGGAAGTCTCTCTAATCTGGATAGCATTTTTTATGGCATCCTGACAGCAGACCCGGGAACAGTAATTGTTCGGCTCTTCCCTTGATCCCACACACTGTATCATTACATAATGCTCCCCCTTTCTGGGAAGATGATCATGTATATTTTTTTCAAGAGCTCTCTGGGTTATAATTTTTTCATGGGTATCATACCCGTATTCATCGGGCTTATATTCCACACCACCGGTTGTTATCAAAATTGCGCCATGCTCAAAAGAGGTATTATTTTTCAGTGTTGTATTAAAATTACCCACAAACCCTTTTGTATTATCCACCTCGGTGTTGAGATGGAGCTTAATTTTTTCATGATCTTCAGCAGCTGCAATCAGTTGTTTCAGGTATACCTGAACATCACTGCCATCAAGTGTTTGATAAACATGATGTGCAAGACCTCCGATTTTTTCCTCTTTTTCAACTACATGGACTTCATAGCCCTGATCTGCAAGGGAAACTGCTGAACAAAGCCCTGCAACGCCGCCACCTATAATCATGGCAACCGGAGTGACCGGTACAGAATCAGTTACAATGGGTTCAAAGTTCCTCACTTTGGCGATGTTCGCCTTAACAATATCAATTGCCTTTTCGGTTGCATCTTCATTTTGCCCCATGTGACACCATGAACACTGCTCCCGGATATCTGCCAGTTCAAACAGGTATTTGTTCAAACCTGCCTCACGAATTGTCTCCTGAAAAAGGGGCTGATGGGTTCGTGGTGTACACGATGCAACAACCACCCTGTTGAGGTTCTTCTCTTTAATCAGTTTTTTAATTTTTTCCTGGCCATCAGGGGCACATGCATAAATGAGATCTTCGGCATGCACTACATTTTCGCAGCCCCTGGCTTCAGCCGCTGTTTTTTCTACATCAACGGTCTGGGAAATATTGATGCCGCAGTGACAGACAATTACACCTATTCGTGCTTCATCCTTACTTATATCCTTCTCTTCGGGAAGTTCTTTGACTGTAATCTCAGTACCACGGGATTCGCCAAGAAGTGCCATTGCCTTGCCGGCTACTGCACTCCCCTGGGTGACGGTTTCCGGAATATCTTTTGGCCCCTGGTAAATACCGGTCACATATACACCGGGACGGGATGTGTCAACTGGATTAAAGTGATCGGTTTTTGCAAAATTATATTTGTTTTTCTCAATACCCGCTCTCTTGGCAAAATCCTCTGCATCAAGATGGGGTTCAAGCCCGACGGAGAGAACAGCCATGTCAAATACTTCATCAACCATTGAGCCATTCTCTGATGTATATCTGAGAATCAGATTGTTTGTTCCTGCCTCTTCATGGATACTTGAAATCATTGCCCGTCGATAGTCAACACTGTACTCATTTTTTGCCCGGTCAACATATTTATCAAAATCCTTACCATAGGCACGCATTTCCATGTAAAAAATTGTCGGGTTTATATCGTTATCATGCTCTTTGGCTATTACAGCCTGCTTGGTGGCATACATACAGCAGACAGAGGAACACCATGGATTGGCATTGTTGGAATCACGTGATCCAACACACTGAATCCAGGCGACCTTACTTGGATGTTTGTTGTCTGAAGGGCGTTTAACCACTCCCATGTTGGGTCCCGAAGCTGAAAGAATTCTTTCAAACTGCAATGATGTAACCACATTGGGCCAGCGTCCAAAGCCCAGCTCCGGCCTAATGGATGGATCATATTTTTTCAGACCCGGGCTGAGAATAACCGCACCTGTTTTTATCTCAAATATTTTTTCCTTATCTTCAAAATTAATTGCTCCAGCCTGACAGAATTTCTCACACGCCTTGCATCTTTCCCGTGTGAGAAACAGGCAGTTATTGGGATCAATAACACGTGTATCTGGTACAGCCTGGGGAAAAAGCGAATGAATTGATTTTCGTTTAGCAAGGCCCTGCTCAAATTCACTGGGAACAAGCCTGGGACATTTTTCCTCACATACACCACATCCTGTACATTTTTCAGGATCAACATAACTGGGCTGCTTTTTAACAGTAACAGTAAAATCACCTGCTTCACCCTCAACGCTGACAATTTCAGAGAGGATATGAATATCAATATTCTGATGCCTTCCTACTTCCACCATCTTAGGAGATATCATGCACATTGAGCAGTCACCTGTGGGAAATGTCTTGTCCAGCGTAGCCATTATACCGCCAATGGAAGATTCTTTCTGAATCATGTGAACTTTAAGACCGCTGTCCGCAAGATCAAGCGATGCCTGCATCCCGCCGATACCGCCCCCGACTATAACCACAGAGCCGCGTTTTTTCTTTTCTAAAGTATTACTCATTTGTATCCCGCTCCTTCACCACTTTGTCCTGAAGGTTTAAAATTGAAGTGCTTTCAACAAAATGCCGGTCTATTTGAAGGTCTTTTACACCCATGCCCAGTGCCAGCCCGAGAAGTTCGGTTATAAAGAACACAGGTAGCCTCTGGGTTATATTGTTTTGCCTGCAAAACTCATCCTGATAAGCGTCAAGGTTCATCTGACACATGGGGCAGGTTACAACAAAACAGTTTGCACCTCTTGCCACAGCATCTTTCATAATTTTTGCCATAAGAGCAAAACTTACCCCGGCATCATTAATTGAAGCAGATGCACCGCAGCAAACTGTTTTAAAATTCCAGTCAACCGGATGAAGTCCGATTTTTTTAAGAACTTTTTCCATTCCCTGGGGGTTTTCAACATCATCAGGAGAGGGGACATCATAGGCAAACCGGGTCATCATACAGCCATAATAACATACCGGTTTAAGGCCTTCATATTTCTTTTCAAGTTTATTGGACAATGCACCGGATTCAATAAAGGCCAGGAGTACTTCCAGGATAGTTGATACTTTCAAACTCCCTTTTACTTTTTTTGCAAAGCCGGAATTTATCTCGCTTTTTAATTCAGGATCATTATTAAGTTTTTCCTTTGCAACTAATGTTTTGGCATAGCACGCAGAGCAGGGGATAACGATTTCTGAAAAACCTGCGGATTCTGCAATGCCGATATTTCTTGCCGGCATTGCTATGGAGAGAAAATCATCGATTTTACTGGCAGATGTGGCTCCGCAGCAGTTCCAATCTTCAATTTCTTTCAAGTTAATATCCAGCTTAGAAAACACTTTTTTTGTCTGTAGATCATAAAGAGCTGACGATTGTTTTAAAGAGCATCCCGGGTAATAAGCAATATCCATAGTTTCCCTCATACCTTGTTGCTGGTTTGATGTTGTCTCTTCAGACGTTTTATCTCTTTGTGGCCTTTTGAGGTCAAAAAGCCGAAATGCATGCGACCCTGTTTCAACACACGCCATACAAACTTCGAGAGCTGAATAATTTCATCATAAATTTCCTTGAACTTTTTCTGTTTTACCAGGTGTAAAATATTTTTCATCTCATATACACCCATAAATTCAGCTTCGTTCACCCGTCCCCACCTGACGCCTGATTCCAGAAAGCTGCTGTGAAAATAGGCAATATTGGGTTTCAAAGGCTCGACCCCGGACTCTTTAACCATTTTTTTCAAAGTGTCGGCAATCCTTGATGTATGGATATTATTGGGACACCTGGTCCCGCATGTGTAACAAGTCACACATTTCCATACCATTTCATTGTTTATTGCAGCATTTATATCACCGAGATTTACCAGGCGTATTAACATATCAGGTGAAAAATTTCCCTCATCTTGTACAGCAGGACATCCAGCAGTACAACGCCGGCACTGATAACACTCTTGAATGTTCTGGCCTGAAATTCTGGCTACCTTTCGGCTGAAGGCTGCGGCATCTGCCGGACTGAATTGAAATGCATTAGAAGGCATTGGTCTCTCCAGTTAGTCATAATAATAATTTAATGTGAATCTATAATTGATTATAGATATAGATTATGTTTTTTCTTTTAGTCAAGAGAAATATTAAAAAAAACAGATCTAACATATAAACTCTTCTTTGACTCTTGACATTCCTGGAATCAGGGTCTGGGTTCTCTCTACTCCCTTTATTTTTCTTAAAAGAGCATCCACAAATTCTGCAATAATTTCAGCATCAGATGCCAAAAAATCTCTTTTAAGGACAATTTTTACAAGGACATCAATGGTTCCATGAACAGAGTGGACCTCCTGAACTTCATCCAGGGCAAATATTTTATCAATAATTTTTATATTGGTTGAGGCATTGAGATTGACCATAACAAAAGCTGTAATGGTTCTTTTCATTTCAGGATAGTCAGGAGTCTCTTTTTCAAGCATGGCTGTTCTAAAAGATTCCATGCTCCTTGGAATCAGCCTGTCAACACCGATACCATATCTTCTGTGGGAAGCTCTCTCCCAATGGTGATAGGCAATATAGGTATAAAGATCACCAACACTTCTTTTTGGAAAATATTTAATAAGCTGCCCATTTTGTATAATTGCTGTTAAAGGAATATAAATTGTATCATACCAGTCCTGAGCTGCTTTTTTAAAACCGGTCTCTTTACCTGATATATTAATAAGATGTTTTTTATGCTTTTGAATCTGTTTTTCCAAAAATTTATATTTCCCCACCTCTGTGATATGTATTTTTTCAGGCAGGTCTGTCTTTTCATAAAAATTTTTTCTCTCAATATACAATAGATTCTCCATTGTATTTTTAGAAGAGAGCAACTCAATCACTTTTGCCCTTATCTCAAACTGTCCAAGCTCTTTTGCAGCAGAAACCCTGTGATTACCATCTGAAACATAATAATCATTGCGGATTTGATAAAGTTGTATGGGAGGCAGAGATGTTCCAGCTCGCATGGCCCGCTTTATATCTGAATATCTTTTTCCTGAAACATGCTTTTTGGGTCGAAATTTAGAGTCAAAATCATAATATTTGCCTACACTGCCGACTATTTTTCCAAGAGCAATGGTTTTGACCCCATGGTCAATTAATTGCACATCTTCCTGCTCTTCGGGCTGATCATGAAAAGAGTTTACATGATCACTCTTTTCATAGTTTTTTGATGAAAACAGATCTTTAAAAAAATTTGTCATGATTAAACCTTTAAAATTGTAAACCCGCAGGTATTAATTACTCTGGTTGAATTAACTATTGTAGTTCTCTGTTCAAGAGTTTCAAACTCTTTGTGAATATGTCCATGGACAAAATAGCGTGGGCTTCTCTTCTCAATTAATTTTATAAAACTTTCAAACCCGGTATGGCAATGGTCCGGACCATCTTGAATGTCTTTTGGCGGAGCATGGGTTACAACAAGATTTACACCGCCTCTTCGCCAGAGAGAAAACCACATCCTTAAAATAATTTTATCCATCTGTTTGTCCGTGTATTGATTTACACCGCCATTATACCATATTGAACCTTCAAGCCCCAGGATATTGAGTGTTTTAAACCGGACAAGTTTTGCATGTATATTATCACATCCAAGAAGCTTTGATGAATCATAGCGTATATCATGGTTTCCTTTTACATAAAAAAGAGGTTTTTCCAGCCTGTTTCTTAAAAAAGAGAGATATTCCGGAGCAAGATCACCACAGGATATAATTAAATCCACAGGTTCAAGAGTTTTGTCTCCAACCATTTTTTTCAATGTGTCATCAACAAAATCTGAAACCGCCAGGATTGTTATACCATGAAAATTAGTTCTGCTTTTCTTCATTTGTGTCTGAATTTTGTTTTTGCCTGTTCTTCATGCTCGCCTTTAATAGTAAAATAAGCTGTTAATATTTTATCAAATTCATGACATTTTTTTAATTTAACAAATAATCCTTGCCATTTCAAATGAGTATGCTACAAATTAGTTTTATTTGAATTAGTGTTTTATTTTTTAACCATGGCTTTTGTGCGGTTGTCCAGACCATAAAGATAACCAGATAAGTCAAAATTTAAACCCTTAGGAGGAAATAAGATGAAAAAAGTATTAGTTTCTTTATTTGCAATGGTTTTTCTATTAGTTGCAGCACCTGCATTTGCAGATGATATCAACCTTGCTAAAAAATCAACCCTTGAGTCAATTCTTCAGGCCAAAGAGATTCGAGTCGGCTTTGAGTCAGGCTACCTTCCCTTTGAAATGACCAGTAAAGATGGTAAATTCATGGGATTTGACATGGATACTGCAAAGGCTCTTGCCAAATCAATGGGTGTAAAATTTACACCTGTAAACACTGCCTGGGATGGAATTATTCCAGCTCTTGTAACAGGCAAGCTTGACATTATTATTGGCGGCATGACCATTACCCAGTCAAGAAATCTTCAGATCAACTTTTCTGATCCCTATATTGTTGTGGGACAGGCTGTTCTCTTGAATAAAAAACATGCAGGCAAAATTAAATCCTACAGGGATTTGAATGATCCAAAATACACCATTGTTTCAAGACTTGGAACAACCGGTGAGCAGGCTGCCATGAAAATGATTCCAAGGGCAAATTACAAATCCTTTGAAGCAGAAGCAGAAGCTGGAATGGAAGTTGTCCAGGGTATGGCTGATGCATTGATTTATGATCTTCCCTTTATTGAAAAATTTCAGGCCCAGCACGGTGGTGGTAAAACCATTGCCTTAAGCGAACCTTTTACATATGAGCCCCTTGCAATGGCTATCAGAAAGGGTGATCCTGATTTCATGAATTACCTGAACAATTTTCTGCGCCAGTATAAAGGTGACGGCCTGTGGCAGAGATCCTATGATAAATGGTTTAAAAGCACTGACTGGTTTGACAAAGTTTCAAACTAACCATTTACTCTGAATGTTTTATAAGGCTGGCAGGAAAATTTTCTGCCGGCCTTTTTTAAAATTACCAAGAAAACAGAGGTATGCAAAATTGATGGACTCAAAAAGATCAAACATCAAAAGGCTGAGTAACCCTGCTGCCCACTCATTTTCAGTGGCTGGTTTTGTGGCATTGATGATATTAGTAGTCGGATCAGTATATTATGCAACCAATACCATTGAATATATCTGGAGATGGTACAAGATCCCCAAATACTTCATGTATATTGAAAATGTAAAAGTTTATTCAGAATCCAATGGTTCAGTAAAAGAGATCAGAAAAAATGGTGAAAAATTTGATCTGATTATCGTAGATGCTCAGGGGGAACACACATTCACAGTGCCTGCAGGCTCCTTTGACCTTGACGAAGGAGATTTTACATCTCCTGGCGACGTTCTTGCTGAATATCCAGGCGGCTGGAAAGGCGGGCTTCTCACCATTGGTTTATGGACAACACTGAAAATCAGTTTTATCGCAACCATCATAGGAATTGTGGTGGGAATTGTAGGAGGCGTTGCAAGGGTCTCCAGCACCCCGGTGCTGAAATGGACTGCCATTACCTATGTGGAGATAATACGAGGGTCTCCTCTGCTAGTCCAGATCATGATTGCCTATTTTGTTCTTGGAACCACCATTAATAAAATTCTCATGATGAACGGCTTTTCCAAGCTTAGTTCTGAATGGTATGGAATTGCAGCTCTCTCTATTTTTACAGGAGCCTATGTTGTGGAGATCGTCCGTGCAGGAATTGAATCCATTCCGCCTGGCCAGGTGGAAGCTGCAAGATCCGGGGGTATGACCTATTTTCAATCCATGTATTATATTATCCTGCCCCAGGCTTTAAAAACAATTCTGCCGCCCCTTGCAGGGCAGTTTATAAATCTGATCAAGGATTCATCTCTGCTTGGCATGATTGCCATCAGGGAGCTTACCAAAGCAACAAGGGAAGGGATCACAACGAGCCTTCAGACTTTTGAGTTATGGATGCTGTGTGCCGCGCTCTATCTGATTATTACCTTTTCACTTTCCATGGCTGTACAATATCTTGAACGGAGGACATCGAGAAAATGATAATAGAAGTAAAAAATTTATATAAAACATTTTATGTCCCCCACGAGGTCAAAGCGCTGGTGGATGTTTCAAATGACATTGAAGCAGGAGAGGTGGTGGTGGTGATAGGGCCGTCAGGTTCAGGGAAAAGTACTTTGTTGCGATGCCTTAACCGCCTTGAAACAGCAGAGTATGGTCAGATCTTTGTTGAAGGCATGGATATTTTTGATCCAAAAACAGATATCAACAAGGTCAGAGCTGAAATGGGAATGGTATTCCAATCCTTTAATCTGTTTCCCCATTTATCAATTCTAGGGAATGTAACAATTTCCCAGCAGCTTGTCAGAAAAAGAAGCAAAAAAGAGCGTCACGAAAAAGCCATGATGCTGCTTGAAAAAGTTGGCATTGCCGATAAGGCCAATGCATATCCATCCAACCTTTCAGGAGGACAGCAGCAGCGAGTTGCCATTGCAAGAGCTCTTTCCACAGATCCGAAAATCATGCTCTTTGACGAGCCGACTTCTGCCCTTGATCCTGAAATGATAGGTGAGGTTCTCGATGTTATGAAAACCCTTGCCAAAGAAGGTATGACCATGGTTTGTGTTACACATGAAATGGGATTTGCAAGGGAAGTTGGCAACAGGGTTATTTTTATGGATGAGGGTGCCATTGTTGAAGAGGGAACCCCTGAACATTTCTTTAAAAATCCTGAGCATGCCAGAACTAATCTATTCTTAAAGGAAATTTTATAGTTGTTTGGACGAGAACTCACCCATCTGCTTCGTTGCTGTAAACTTTTGCAATCCTCATGTACTACAGTACACTCCGGTTGCAAAAGTTATTGCGCCTCACATATGGGCAAATTCTCGTCCAAACACGGGTTTGCGTTTAGACACAAATTACTCATTTATTCTTAACATCTTAACAGGAGAACCACCTGTAAACATGGTTACAAAAAGAATAGGCATTGTTGTTAAAAACGATGACAAGGCTGAAAAAAAAGCCAGGGAGCTTGAGAACAGGCTCAAAGATCAATGTATCATCATAGATATCCAGAATTCAAAAAGCAAAGATATACCAAAAAATCTTGAATGTATGATTGTCCTTGGCGGCGACGGTACATTTTTGAGTGCTGCACGTTTTATTGAAAACCGCCCCATCCCTTTGATGGGTGTTAAATTCGGTGAAGTCGGTTTTTTAGCTGAAACCACTGAGGAGAATCTATATGAGGAGATAGACCTGCTGCTTGATGGCAAATTCTTTATCCAGAAAAGAGCCCGCCTTAATATAAAGGTACTGCGCAACAGTGAACAGATCATTGATGTGGATGTTTTAAATGATGCAGTTATTAATAAATCTGCTCTCTCTCGCCTTGCTTCGTGTGCTGTATATCTTGATTCAACATATTTAACAACCTATAGAGCAGATGGTCTGATTTTTGCCACGCCAACAGGTTCAACTGCCTATTCCCTTGCAGCAGGAGGACCTGTGGTTGACCCTGCTGTCGCTTCAATTATTCTGACCCCCATATGTCCTTTTACTTTGACAAACAGACCTCTGATTATTCCTGATTCAACAAAAATTGAAATCCTGTTGGAAGGCAGCCCTGAAGATATGATCCTGACATTAGATGGCCAGGAAGGCTTTGAAATGGATCCGGGAGATAAGATTTTTATCAAAAAAAGTAAAAATGATATTAATATGATATCTTTTGAAAACCAGTCCTATTATAAAATTTTAAAAACCCGCCTTAAATGGAGCGGTGGAAGATAACCCATACAACACCTAATCGGAAAAATTATCAGTTTTCAGGTACCACTCTTTAATAATACTTGTCCGCGTAATCTACCCAGCCCCCGGTCTGAATTAGATCTTTATCAAATTTTGAAATCTGAAATTGAATAGTTTGAGTTTGAACTGCTGCCTCAATTATTAATTCATCTGTGTTGATATCCACTGAAATCAAAGTGTCAATTTGTGAAAATTTGTCAAAAATATCATTAATGATCTCTTTTGAAAGTTCAATGGCAAGCATACCGCAATTAAACATATTCTGCCTGAATATTCTTGCAAAGCCGGAAGCTATCACAAGATCAATTTTATTTGTTTCAAGGGCCCATGGCGCATGTTCCCTTGATGATCCACACCCGAAATTTTCTCTTGTAACAATGACAGATTTCCCTTTAATATCATTTTTTGAATTAAAACCATCAAGCTTCAAATCCTCAAGCAGGTGCGGCTGCAGTGCTGATTTCTCAATTTCAGTTAAATATCTGGCTGGAATTATTTCATCGGTATTTATATCAGAGCGGTCAAGAAATAGTACACTCCCTTTAAATTCTTTCATTTGAAATTTCCCCTTTAATAGCACTGGCAGCAGCACTGGCAGGGCTCATCAAATGAACCATACCTCCCTTACCCATGCGGCCGTTAAAATTGCGGTTTGTTGTGGAAGCTGCCACCTCCCCTTTGGCAAGTACACCATTGCTCATGCCGAGGCAGGCACCGCATGTTGGATTTGTCACACAAAAACCAGACTCCATAAAGGTTTGGATAATGCCTTGTTCCAAAGCCTGGGAAAATATTTTTGGTGTGGCAGGAGAGACTATCCCTCTGACGCTTCCGGCAATTACATGGCCCTTAAGAATTTTTGCAGCAATCTGCAAATCTTCAAGCCGCCCATTGGTACACGAACCAATATAAACCTGATCAATCTTTGTTCCTTTCATTTCTGATATAGGTTTTACATTATCAGGTTTAAATCCAAAGGTTGTTAAAGGTTCAAGATTTGTGACATCAACTGTTTTGGTTTTTGCATAGAGTGCATCATCATCTGATCTATATTTTGAAAACATTTCAAGAGCCTGGGCTTTGCTTGAATAATCCTCTTTGATAAATTCCCAGAGATATTCAACTGTTCTCTTATCAGGAAGGCATATCCCACTGGTGGCACCAGCTTCTACTGCCATGTTGGCAAGGGTCATTCTCTGATCCATGGTCATTGCATCCACAATACTGCCTGTGAATTCAATAACCATATTGGTGGCTCCATTGACCCCGAGTTGTCTGATAACCTCGAGAATAATATCTTTGGCATACACTCCCTGCCGGAGAGTGCCAATAATCTCAATCTTATATGTTTCAGGGGTTTTAAAGGTGCATACTCCCTTTAAAATACCAACTTCAAGGTCTGTTGTTCCGACACCTGCGGCAAAAGCCCCAAAAGCCCCGTGTGTACAGGTATGGGAATCACCCATAATAATTGTATGTCCCGGGAGTACAAAGCCCTTTTCAGGAAAGAGAGCATGACACACACCATTTTGGCCGATATCAAAAAAATCTTTTATATTATGACGCTTTGCCCACTCCCGCATAATTTTACCCTGCATGGCTGTTTTAGAATCCTTGGCAGGCGTTACATGATCAATCACAGCTTTTATTTTATCAGGATCAAATACACGGTCCTTGCCACGAGCCACAAGATCCTGTATAGCTGTCGGGGTTGTAATCTCATGACAAAAAACCCTGTCTATATTTAATACATTAACATCTTCACAAGGCTGATCCTTTAAATGAGCCTTAAAGATTTTCTGAGCTATGGTTTTTCCCATTAGTTTCTCCAAAATAGTCTTCTCCGTCTGCCGGTGTCACCACCCAGTATGCCTGAAATATTTTATCAGATATATTTTCAATCACATGGGGAATCTGTGAAAAAAAAGATACTGAATCACCTTTATTAATTTCATAAGTGTCTTCTCCATATAAAAGCCGGGCTGAACCTTTAACAACTATTCCAAGTTCACGGCCAGGATGTCCGTCTTCTGCATCACCACGCCTTTGCCCCGGTGCAAGTTCAAGAAAAAAAGCATTAAATGAGTAATTTCCCTTGATTTGAGTGTCACCGCAAAGCTTTTCATATTTAAAGCCTTTTCGCTGATAAATTTTCCGATCTCCTTTTTTGACAATCTCTACTTTTGCACTGGTTTCATAATCCTTAAAAAATTTATTGGGTGAAACTCCATAAACCTCAAGAATTTGAAGCAGAGTATCAAGAGACGGCGAGATCCTGTTTCTCTCTATTTGTGACAACAGACTTGAACTGACGCCTGCCTTTGCTGTAACCTCTTTAATTGTAAGATGTCTTGAATTTCTGATTGTTCTTAAAAGTGCACCCAGTTTTGTTTTCATTGACCTGCCCGATTTCAAATATAAAATTTAAGTATAGTTAACTATTATTTAATAGTACTTAAAATATTTTACTTGTCAATGCTTTTTTACTCAATTACACTGAATTTTAGAAATCCCCGGGATTGATATTCTGAAAACAATTTATCAAGTTTTTTAAAATTTTTATCCTCAAATTCAAAGATATGCACTATTTTATCTGAATAATCAGTTTTTTGAACCCCAACAATAAAATTTTTTATCAAATTTTGCAGCGTATCGTTAAACTCATAAGAGACTTCAACACAAACTTGAATAGTTTGAACAAGTTTTCTTAATTTTTTTAACTCTATTGTCCTGCTCACAGATTCAGAATATGCATCAATCAATCCTCTTACACCAAGTTTAACACCTCCAAAATGACGGGTTACAACAGCTGCAACATTGGTCATACCATGCCTTTGCAAGATATTCAGCATGGGTTTGCCAGCAGTATCCGAAGGTTCTCCAGCATCAGAACTATGAAAAATATCGCCTTTTTCCCCAACAATATATGCCCAGCAATTATGGGTGGCTGTATGATTTTCCTTGGCAATTGTAGAAATAAAAGTTTTTGCTTCATCAATGGATTCAACATATTTCATTGTACATATAAAAACAGATCTTTTAATTTTTATATCTGTTATCCGCTGGTGTTTTATTGAGTAAAAGAAATTCATATCCATTATTAATCCTTCCTGTTCTGCATATAATATAAATCTGCATAAAATAAAAGGTTCAATTATTCCTACGCTCTCCCCCAAACAAAAAAAGCCCTGACCAAAAAGTAACAGTTTGATCAGGGCTTTTAAATAAATAATCTGGCAGCGTTCTACTCTCCCACACAGTCGCCCATGCAGTACCATCGACGCTAAAGACCAAAACATAAAATCGGGCCTTCCGTGTTCGAGATGGTTACGGGTGGAGCATCTTTGCGATAGTCACCAGATTAAAGCGGGTAGATCCGAAACTTTTGAAGAGTTTTTCTTTGGGCATTCCATAAATCCAAATTATTGATTTGCTGTAGTAAGCTTTTTTAGTTTTTTAATTAATACCAACAAAAATACTTTAAAATGCAAAAATGATATTTTTGCATTTTATTCCTTGACATATCAGTTTTTTGATTTATAATATACAGTAATAACATTACAGTAATTTTATAAAGGAATTATGAAACTAAAAATCAAGGATATGGCAACCGTACAAATGGGGTATTCTTTCCGATCCCGGCTTGAATATTCAAAAGCAGGTACTATTTCCGTTATTCAAATGAAAAACCTTCTTGCAGACAACACGGTAAGCCACGAAGAATTACTAAAGATTGAAATGCAAGCTTTAAAGAAGCATCATTTTGTAAAAAGAGGTGATCTGGTTTTCAGATCTCGAGGGTTAATTACGACCTCTTCAATAGTCTTGGGAAATCTGGATCAAGCAGTTGTAGCAGCTCCTTTGATAAGAATCAGGCTCACCGAGCCTGAAAAATTTCTTCCTGAATACTTGAACTGGTTTATCAATCAAAATGAGGCTCAAGCTTTTCTGACAAGCCGTGCTAAAGGTACAACACAAAAAATGATCAGCAAGCAAGCACTTGAAGGTCTGGAGGTTTATTTACCCTTTTTGGAAAAACAAAAAAAGATTGTGAAAATGGCAACTTTATCATTCAGGGAAACCCATCTACTAAAAACAATAGCCCAAAAACGATCTCAATATATTGGATTGACACTTATGCAATCAGCAAAAGGAGAGTAAAGCATGAACAATCAAATTGTACAAAAAGATATCAATAATGCTGCCTGGTCAGCATGCGATACATTTAGAGGTGTTGTAAATCCAGATCAATATAAAGACTATATTCTTGTGATGTTGTTTGTAAAATATATTTCAGATGTATGGCAGGATCACTATGAAACATATCGTGACCAATACGGAGATGATGATGTTCGGATACGTCGAAAACTTGAAAGAGAGAGGTTTGTTCTACCCGATATTAAATTGACTGAAAAAAATGATGAGACTAAAGAAGAAATTGTGATTGACAAGTTCTCTGCTACCTATAAAAGTCTTCATGATAGACGATCTGCTGCCAATATCGGTGAGTTAATTAACATTGTTTTGGACCACATAGAAGAATCAAATAAGCTGAAACTGGAAGGTGTTTTTCGAAGTATTGATTTTAACAGTGAGGCCAATTTGGGAAAAACCAAAGACAGAAACCGCCGCCTCAAACAGCTCCTTGAAGATTTTAATAAACCGCAGTTGGATATGAGACCCAGTCGGGTTTCCGAGGATATTATAGGCAATACATATATTTATTTGATCGAACGATTTGCATCTGACTCCGGAAAAAAGGCTGGAGAATTTTTTACACCGCTTGCGGTGACCGAACTTGTAGCCAGGCTTGCAGATCCTAAACCGGGAGATCGCATCTGCGACCCAACCTGTGGTTCAGGCGGGCTTCTGATTCAAGCAGCCAGGGAAGTTGGGACACGGGACTTTGCACTTTTTGGACAGGAGTCCAACGGCAGCACCTGGGCTTTGTGCCGGATGAATATGTTTCTACATAGTTTTGACAGTGCCCGTGTGGAATGGTGTGACACATTGAACAGCCCTCTGCTGATTGAAAATGATCGTTTGATGAAATTCAACTGTGTTGTTGCCAATCCCCCGTTTTCTCTGGGTAAATGGGGAGCGGAAAATGCTGAAAACGACCGTTACAACCGATTTTGGAGAGGTGTTCCACCAAAGAGCAAAGGAGACTGGGCATTTATAAGTCATATGATAGAAATTTCACTTGAAAAGCATGGATGCATTGCCGTTGTGGTTCCCCATGGGGTGCTATTTCGGGGCGCTGCTGAAGGCCGCATTCGTCGCAAAATGATTGAAGAAAATCTTTTGGATGCAGTCATTGGCCTGCCGGGAAACCTTTTTCCCACAACCAATATCCCAGTGGCTATTCTTGTCTTTGACAGAAGCCGTGAAAAAGGCGGTGCAAATGAAAGCAGGAAGGACGTCCTTTTTGTTGATGCAAGCAGAGAATATGTGTCAAGTAAAAATCGAAATACGCTTTCCCAAGATCATTTAAAAACAATAATGGATATATACAATGCACGAGAAGAAAAAGAAAAGGTTGCCCATATCGCCCCTCTTGAAGAAATCGAGGAAAATGACTTCAATTTGAATATCCCCAGATACGTGGATACCTTTGAGGAAGAAGAGGAAATTGATATTGATGCGGTTCAGCTGGAAATTGATGCCCTGGAAAAAGAACTTCTAACGGTGCAGGCAAAGATGGCAAAAAAGCTTCAGGAGATCCAGAGATGACAACCATTAATGTATTAGACCGGGACATCAGGCTTTATGCACAAAATGATGACGATTTTATTTCTCTAACTGATATCGCCCGCTATAAAGATAACAAACGGACGGATTATGTGATCCAGAACTGGCTGAGAAATCGAAATACCATTGAATTTTTAGGAATATGGGAACATTTGAACAATCCGGATTTTAATCCCATCGAATTCGATGGGATTAGATCCCAAGCCGGGCTGAATTCGTTTGTTTTAACCTCGAAACAGTGGATTGAGAAAACCAGTGCCACAGGCCTTGTCTCCAAAGCCGGACGCTACGGTGGGACCTATGCCCATAAAGATATTGCCTTTGAGTTTGCTTCCTGGGTTTCAGTGGAATTTAAACTATATTTGATCAAAGAGTTCCAGCGCCTTAAAGAAGAGGAACGCAAAACCTTGGGCTGGGATATCCGACGAAATCTGGTCAAACTCAATTACCGGATTCATACCGATGCCATTGCTTCTCATTTAATTCCCGAAGAGCTGACGCCGGCACAGATTAATTTTGTCTATGCCAGTGAGGCAGATATTTTAAACATTGCGCTGTTTGGAAAGACCGCCTCCCAGTGGCGCAAAGAAAACCCGGACCAGAAAGGAAACATGAGAGATCATGCAGATGTCTCCCAACTGGTCTGTCTTTCCAATCTTGAGAATCTGAATGCCTTGTTTATTTCTGAAGAAATTCCACAGGGAGAAAGATTGAAACGTTTGAATAAAATAGCGATTCACCAGATGACGCTTTTGACTGATGATTTGCCCAAAAAGGTGGAAGGTGTGGAATGAAACTGCCGGATGGATGGATAAAGACGCGACTTGAGAAGGTTGCTACAGTGCAGACGGGAATTGCAAAAAATCAAATGCATATAGCTGAAAATCTTGAAGTCCCATATCTTAGAGTAGCAAATGTGCAAGATGGATTTTTAGATTTGTCAGAAATAAAAATGATACGAGTGAAAAAAGACAAGATTGATAGATATAAACTTCAAATTGGAGATGTGCTACTCACAGAAGGTGGCGATTTTGATAAACTAGGTAGAGGGACAGTCTGGCCCGGCGGTATTGAAAATTGTGTTCATCAAAACCATGTGTTTGTGGTAAGACCAGATAATAAAAGTATTACCTCTGATTTCCTTTCTGCACAAACAGGAAGCTCATATGGAAAAAAGTATTTTCTTAGTTGCTCAAAACAAAGTACAAATTTAGCAAGTATAAATTCATCACAATTAAAAGCTTTTCCAACTATACTCCCCCCTTTTTCTGAACAAAAAGCCATTATCGAAATACTTTCCTTCTGGGATGAAACTATTGAAAAGAACGAAAAATTAATTGCGGTAAAAGAAAGACTGTTTAAAGGTCTATTAGACAAGCTGATATATTGGTCTAACAAAATTGGTGGGTGGAAGGAAATTCGAACAGAAGAGGTCTTTAGGGAACGGCGAGAAACGAATAGTGGAGATCTTCCTCTGCTTTCTATCACAGGAAAAGAAGGGGTCATTCCAAGAGAAGCAACCAACCGGAAAGACACATCAAACTCTGATAAATCTAAGTATCTGAGAATTTGTCCAGGCGATATCGGATATAATACTATGCGGATGTGGCAAGGGGTCTCTGCTCTTTCAAATTTAGAAGGAATAGTAAGCCCAGCATACACAATTTGTATCCCAAATGAAAAGTTATACCCCCCATTCGCAGCATACCTTTTTAAAACACCTTTCATGATCCATCGATTCTACCGTTATTCACAAGGACTAACATCTGATACGTGGAACCTAAAATTTCGTCATTTTAAAGAAGTCAGTATGCCAATTCCAAAAATAAATACGCAAAGACAAATTGCAAAAACTCTTAAAACAGCTCAACAAGAAATCGACTTGCTAAAGCAACTCAATGAAAAATATAAGATGCAGAAACGCGGGTTAATGCAAAAACTACTCACCGGTGAGTGGCGAATAAAACCAGAAATTGTAAATAAATACAAGGAGTCATAATTATGGGAAAGGGCAAAAATCAGCATGTGGTAAAACATCAGAATGGCTGGGCTGTAAAAGGTGCAAGCAACACCAAAGCTACGAAAGTAACCAGTACCCAGGCAGAAGCGATTAAGGTGGCACAGGGTATTGCCAGAAACCAGCAGTCAGATACCAAAATTCATGGGCAGAATGGAAGAATTAGAGCCGGCAACAGCTATGGAAACGACCCATGCCCTCCAAAGGATAAAAAATGAGGAAAATGCATGGGTAAGGTATTCAGAATATTGAGTATCGATGGTGGCGGAATAAGAGGCGTTTTCCCGGCACATATCCTTCAGTGCATTTCAGCACGATTAAATGTCGATATTTTTAAACACTTTGACATGATTGCCGGAACCAGTACCGGTTCTATCATTGCTGCAGGTATCACCTGTTCGGTTTCGCCGGAAACAATAGTGGCAATGTATAAAGAACAAGGGGAGACTATTTTTAAAAAAAGATGGTCTTTTATACCCAAAAAATATCAGTCTGCGGATCACAGTTTATATGATAGTAAGGAATTTTCAAACATCTTGCATGATGTTTTTGGTGATACAACATTGGGTGAAATTAAGATCCCCCTTTTACTGCCTGCAACCGATATTGGATACGGTGGTGTCCATGTGTTTAAATCAGGATATTCACCCGATTTCACAAGGGATAAAAATGTTCTTGTAAAAGAGGCTGTTCTTGCTTCATGTTCTGCCCCAACTTTTTTTGATCCTAAAAAAGTCGATCAATATCTTTTAAGCGATGGAGGACTGTGGGCAAATAATCCATCTCTTGCAGCTGTTATTGATGCACAGTACCGATTGAATATTGAACCCTCATCAATTCGTGTTCTGTCTCTTGGTACAGGTCATTCAAGAACATCTTATGGCGTAGATAATAATCGAAAATGGGGTCTCTTGCGCGGATGGAAAGGACCAGAATTTATAAACTTTATAATGTCTTTACAAGCTCAGTCGATCCACAACTATTTACAGCTATTGCTCAAAAAAAATCAAATAATGCGTATTAATTTTGAATCAGATCTGCCGTTGCCGCTTGATGATTGTTCTGCAATTGATGATTTGATTTCCCGGGCCGACAGAGAATTTACTCATAAAAGCAGTGATATAGATAGCTTCCTAAAAAGCAAAGGAGAATAATAATGCTGACCAATGAACAAAAAAGAGTCATTATTGACAACATGATTACACAATTGGAGCTGCCGGATTTCGCTTATGAAAAAGCAAAAAACCGATATGAGGATTTGGGTGATTGGTTCGACCGTGAAGAATCGACAGTCAAAGATTATCATCCGCACATTTTTTCTCAAGGGTCTTTTCGTTTAGGTACTGCTATACGACCAATTGATGAGACAGAAGAGTATGATCTGGATTTGGCATGTAAACTTAGAGGTGGCATTGCCAAAGGCACACACACCCAAGAACATTTAAAGAGGGTCGTTGGTGAAGAACTGGAAACATATCGATCATGTCGGGCAATACAAAAAAGGCTTGAGGCAAAACACCGCTGCTGGCGGCTTGAATATAAGGATGACCTTAGCTTTCATATGGATATTGTTCCATGTATTCCTGCCGGAAAAAATCGCAGGAATATGATTTTTGAATCTATGCGCCAATCAGGAGTAGAGGAGCACATCGCTTCATCTGCGTCACAGACAACTGTTAATATTACGGATGACAGAAATGAAGGTTACAAAAATATTTGTGAAGATTGGCATATCAGCAATCCTGAAGGCTATGCAAGTTGGTTTGAATATCGTATGAATACAACCAGAAGGATTGCTATTTTAGAAAAAGCTCAGGTGGATGATGTTCCTTTATTTCAAAGAAAGACACCGCTCCAAAAAATTATTCAGCTTTTAAAACGGCACAGGGATAATATGTTCAAGGGAGATGAGGATGTAAAGCCAATATCAATTATTATTACAACCCTTGCAGCCAGAGCATACAATGGGGAACACGATATTGTAATAGCCCTGGAAAATATTTTAGAAAGTATGGAGAAATTTGTGAATAGAACACTTCCAAGGGTTCCAAATCCTGTTGATCCCCAGGAAGATTTTGCTGATCGTTGGGCAATGTCAAAATATCGAACACTTAATCTTGAAAAAAATTTTGGGAACTGGTTGAAACAAATAAAAATTGATTTTCAGCACATTACTACGCAATCAGATACACAGTTCATAACAAAGCAGTTCGAACAAAAATTCTCGATAACTGTGAACAAGACTGAACTGGCTAAACAGCTTGGCATCAGCGCTGCAACTGCCAGTGTTATTATTCCAAAATCACATGCCATAGAAAGAAAACATTCTGCTAAGCCCTGGAAACGATAATGGAATGATAAAAAAGAATTTACATGGAATGAATCAGTTTTTGGATGACTATCCCGGAATGTCTATTGCCCCTTGTCGGGGAATGGATCTTCAATTAAAAGGTAAGTTTGATTTCGAGGGTACCATTGCAGATGGCCCAAAAATCGTAGATAGTTATTTTTTAAAGATAGCTGTACCAAGAAAATTCCCCCGGGCACTACCAAATGTAGAGGAAACTGCAGGAAAAATTCCAAGAGATGGAAATCATCATGTCAATCTTGATGGGTCTCTTTGTCTGGGATCTCCTTTTCGATTATTAAAACAGATATATAAAAAGTCGGATTTATCAGGATTTGCAGAAATGTGTATTGTTCCATATCTCTATTCAATTTCACATAAAATAAAAAATGGAGGAGATTTTCCTTTTGGCGATCTGGTGCATGGAGAACAAGGTATCATAGATGATTATTTAGAATTATTTGATCTTAAAGAACGTTTTCAGGTTACAGAGGCAATTAGATTGCTTGGTATAAAAAAAAGGATTGCCAATAAACAGGATTGCCCATGTGGGTGTGGTCAACGGCTTGGAGCATGCCAGTTCCGTATAAAATTGAATGAGTTCCGTAATATGGCTCCTGTTTCATGGTTTAAAGCTCATTCTTAAAATGATTGGAATCAAATATAGATCAAGCAGAGGAACAATATGAACAGTTTTCAATTCAATGAAAAATATCTATCACAAATCCCGGCATTGCAATTATTGATTAATTTAGGATTTGAGTATATTTCTCCGGCCGAGACACTTCGTGAACGACAGGATAGATTGTCTAATGTGCTTTTGGAAAATATCCTGCGCAATAAGCTAAAAGAGATCAATCGTATACGGTATAGAGGCAATGAGTATCTTTTCAGTGAAGAAAACATTCAATCTGCCATACAGAAACTGAAGAATATAAAATATGACGGGCTTTTAAAAACCAATGAATCCGTTTATGACCTGATAACGCTTGGAACCGCAATGGAACAAACCTTAGAAGCAGATTCTAAAAGCTATAACCTCCAGTTTATAGACTGGAGAAACCCCAGGCGAAACAGCTTTCATGTGACACTTGAATACAGTGTTGAAAAATCACGAAGTACAGAAACCGCAAGGCCTGATATTGTCCTTTTTGTAAATGGCATTCCTTTTTGTGTTATTGAATGCAAATCTCCTAAAGTTGAGATTGAACAGGCTGTTTCCCAATCCATACGAAATCAGAACGATGACTTTATTCCAAAACTATTTGTTTATGCTCAAATGGTTATGGGATTGAATAAAAACGAGGTGATGTATGCCACCACAGGCACAGCCGCTAAATTTTGGGGCATTTGGAAGGAAACCTTAACAGATGAGTCAAAATCAAAATTGGAAGAATTGATTAATTCTTCCATGGATGCCGATATTCAACAAAGACTATCCCAATCTTTAAACATTGATCCTTCTTTATTGAACAAAGACCGGTTGGTGAATGAACAGGACAAATCAATCTATGCATTGTGCCGACCGGAACGCTTAATTGAACTTGCATGGAAGTTTACTGTGTTTGATGGTGGTATAAAAAAAATTGCTCGATATCAACAATACTTTGTCATTCAATCCACACTTTCACGCATAAAGAATTTTAATACAAATGGATCTCGAAAGGGTGGGGTTATCTGGCATACGCAGGGTTCCGGAAAATCGCTTACAATGGTTATGTTAGCCAGAAATTTAGCGCTGGGATCTGATATTATCAATCCCAGAATTATCTTAGTAACCGATAGAGATGATCTTGATAAGCAACTTGGGAATACCTTTGCCGCTTGTGGGCTTGCGCCCAGCCGAGCGACTTCCGGTCGCCATCTGGTTGAATTGGTATCTGAAAAAAGGGCTGGAATTATTACCACCTTGATTCATAAATTTGAAAAGGCATTTATCTTTAAAAACTATCGAGATGAATCCTGTGATATTTTTGTGCTGGTGGATGAAAGTCATCGAACTCAGTTTGGTTCCTTTTCTGCCCGAATGAGACAGATGTTTCCTAAGGGATGCTATTTAGGATTCACAGGGACTCCTTTGCTGAAAAAAGAAAAAAACAACTTTGCTAAATTTGGGGGACTTATTGAGCCCCATTATTCAATTTCCCAGGCTGTAGAAGATGGAGCTGTGGTTCCGCTACTTTATGAAGGCCGTCATGTGGAAATGGAGCTGAATCAAGGTGCCATTGATCTCTGGTTTGAGCGTCACACTCAGGGGCTTACCAAAGAGCAGAAAGCTGATTTGAAAAAAAAGTATGCCAGGGCTGAAATGCTGAACAAAACAGATCGGGTCGTTTATATGCGGGCTTTTGATATCAGTGAACATTATCGGGCCAATTGGCAGGGAACGGGTTTTAAAGCCCAGCTGGTTGCTCCTGATCGTAAAACAGCAATCAAATATCAATCCTATTTAAATGAAATTGGTATTGTCTCTTCGGAAGTTGTGATATCCCCGCCGGATATGCGGGAGGGGTATGATGAAACAGATAGTGAATCAACTGATGAAATTGTAAAATTTTGGAAAAAAATGATTAAGCGGTATGGAAGTGAGGAGGAGTATACGAAACAGCTTATAAATCAGTTTAAGTTTGGATCCCAGCCAGAAATTTTAATTGTTGTTGATAAACTTTTAACTGGATTTGATGCACCCAGAAATACAGTACTTTATCTGTGCAAAATCCTTAAAGAACACACTCTTCTTCAAGCCATCGCCCGTGTGAACAGGCTTTATGAAAACAAAGAATTTGGTTTTATCGTTGATTATGCAAGCGTATTGGGTGAGCTTGATAAAGCTTTGACGATATACAGTGCATTTGAGGGATTTGATGAAGCTGATATTGAAGGAACCCTTGTCTCCATTAAAAATGAGATAGAAAAACTTCCTCAAAAATATTCTGATCTTTGGGACATTTTTAAAACGGTGAAAAATTCTTCTGATGAAGAGGCTTATGAGAGACTTTTAGCTGATGAAGAATTGCGTGAAGAGTTTTACCATCATTTGTCAGAATATAGCAGAACGCTTGCCATCGCATTCTCTTCGGATAGTTTCCTTTTTGAAACTGATGATAAAACAGTGTCACGTTATAAATCGGATTTGAGAAAGTTCCAATCGTTGAAAGCTTCAGTAAAACTGCGTTACCAAGAAGCAATTAACTATAAGGATTATGAACCTAAAATTAAAAAACTTCTAGATACGCATATTCAGGCGAACGAGGTGTACCAACTCAATGAACCGGTAAATATTTTTAATGAAAAAATGTTCGGTGAGGTTAAAGAAGAACAGGGGGTATATGAAACCCATAGAACAACTGCATCTAAAGCAGACATGATTGCCCATGCAATCAAACGGGTGATTACAGAAAAAATGGAAGAGGATCCCGCATTTTATAAAAGATTTTCAAAACTCATCCAACAAGCAATCGAGGATTTCAGGGCGAAAAGGATTTCTGATCTGGACTATCTTAAAAAAGCTATAGATATACGAGATAAGATTGTTGGCAAAGTCCATGATGATGCCCCAGACAGTCTTTCAGGCAATGAAGATGCAACAGCATACTATGGTGTTCTTAAGCCAATCATTGAACAACTTGATTTAAGCAAAACTGAACTTGAAATCATTGCTGCAGACATAGCAAAGTCGATTCACAATATTCTCAACTCACACAAAAAAGTAAATTTTTGGGATGATAGTGATGCACAAAAGCAGGTGGTCAATGAAATTGATGACTTTTTATATGATGAAGTAAAAAAAGGAAGAGGTATTGAGTTATCATTAGATCAAATGGATAAAATTTTAGAAAAAACGCTCCGGGTGGCAATGCACAGGAGCTATAAATGAATTTGGCCTTAAAAACATTTCGCTATGGTCAAAAAAGTATTGGCTACCGTCTTTTATATGTAGACAGAAAGACATTGGAAATAGCGGTTAATCCCGATAGCTCTATTGTGATTAAGGTGCCTTTGGATGCTGATATTCCATTGGTTGAAAAAAAGTTAAAAAAACGAGCCAGATGGATAATAAAACAAATAAATTATTTCCAACAATTCAATCCAAAAACACCTGAAAGAAGATATTTAAGTGGAGAAACGCATTTATACCTCGGCCGTCAATATCGACTAAAGTGTATTCATTGCAATTTGAATACCGTCAAATTAGCAAAGGGGTATTTTTGGGTTTCATGCAAAAGTAAGAGCACTCCTGACGAGGTAAAAATACTGATGAACGAATGGTATCTTCAAAAAGCACGTGTGCAATTTCAAGAAAGTTTTAAGCGCTGCTGGCCAGCATTTTCTTTTTTGGGAATTAGCCAACCTATTTTATCGATAAAGCATATGAAAAAAAGGTGGGGGAGCTTAACAAAAAATGGAGTGGTTACTTTGAACCTTGAATTGATTAGAGCACCCAAAGAATGCATAGATTACGTGGTTAGCCACGAACTTTGCCATTTAAAATATAATAATCATGGCTCTGAATTTTTTAAATTGCTTGAAAATGTATGTCCTAGTTGGAAAAAGATAAAACATAAACTTGAACTGAGTATGGTTTAAAAAGATTTTTGCTAAAACTTAACATTCAGGATTCACCTTTGAAAATCTTTTTATATGAAAGTGCAAACAAAAAAAGCCCTGACCATTAATATAATGATCAGGGCTTTTTAATAAATAATCTGGCAGCGTTCTACTCTCCCACACAGTCGCCCATGCAGTACCATCGACGCTAAAGAGCTTAACTTCCGTGTTCGAGATGGTTACGGGTGGAGCCTCTTTGCTGTAACTACCAGATTAAATCGGTGGATCCGGAACTTTAGAATGATTTTCTTACATGTTCCATAAATCCAAAATTGTTATCTGCTGTAGTAAATATTTTCTATAATATGTCCGCATTAAAGCGTTTAAAATTATTGGGTAAAAAAGTGGCTAAGCCTCACGACCTATTAGTACTGGTTAGCTTAATATATTACTATACTTACACACCCAGCCTATCAACCTTGTAGTCTTCAAGGGGTCTTTAGTCTATAAATAGATGGGATATCTTATCTTGAAGTTGGCTTCCCGCTTAGATGCTTTCAGCGGTTATCCATACCCAACTTAGCTACCCAGCAATGCCGCTGGCGCGACAACTGGAACACCATTGGTTGGT
>JAQIBP010000098.1 GCA_027858995.1 Deltaproteobacteria bacterium
AATATTAGCGAAGAGCCCGTTGCGGGAAAACCGCACGGCGGGTTCTGTGAGGGGTGTCATTTCCTCACGAATAATACGTTTAAGTATAGGAGGAAATAGATGTCTACTCGACAAAAAAATTCTTACCAGAAATGCCTTGATAAAATCTACAAACTTGGACGTTTTGGTATCAAACTTGAGCTTGATACCATATCAAATATCTTAAATCTGTTAGATAATCCTGAAAAAAAATATAATCTGGTTCATGTGGCAGGAACTAACGGCAAAGGGTCCACTGCAACATATATTGCATCAATTTTACAAAAGGCAGGATTTAGAACAGGTGTTTATACTTCTCCCCATCTTGTGCAATTTAATGAACGAATTGCAATTAATAGCAGACATATATCCAATGATGATGTGGTAAACGCCTATGAAGCAGTTAATAAAGTAGATACAGGAGAGAGAAAAGCCACTTTTTTTGAGATTGCCACAGCCATGGGATTTTACTATTTTGCAAAAAAAAATGTGCAGTGGGCTGTCATAGAAACCGGTATGGGTGGAAGATTTGATGCAACCAATATCATCAAACCAAAGGTAAGTGTTATTACAAATCTTTCCATTGAGCATACAGATTATCTTGGAAATACAATCAAAGCTCTTGCAAAAGAGAAGGGTGGAATTATTAAAGCATGTACACCTGTTGTAACAGGTGTATCCCAGCCTTCAGGGCTTAAAGTCATAAAAAAAATTGCAAAAGAAAAATCATCTGAACTCTATATTTATAAAAAAAACTTTTCAGCAAGAAAAAATTCAGGGCAGCACTATTATACCTACAAGGGGTTGAAGCAAAATTTTAATCATTTAATAAAACCTTTGCCAGGTGATCACCAGAAAGAAAACTTAAGCCTTGCCCTTGCAGCCTGTGAACTGATTTTTGATAATCTGGATGAAAATCTTGTTAAAGAAGGGCTTGCCATTACCAAATGGCCGGGACGTCTTGAACATGTCCAGGACAAACCTCTTGTAATTATTGATGGAGCACACAATCTCAAGGCTGCCAGAGTCCTAGGAAAATATCTCTCTTCAACTCTTAAAAACAGAAAACTGACACTGGTTCTTGGTATTCTTGATGACAAGCCCCATGAAAAAATGCTTGAAAGCCTGGTACCATGGGCTGATAATATAATTATTACAAAAGCCAAAATTGATAGAAGCCTTGAACCCTCAATACTGAAAAAAGCAGTGCAGAAAATCACAAACAACCCTGTCACTATTATTAAAGATGTAAAAGATGCTGTCAGCCATGCCATTGGTATTTCAAAGTATGAGGATGCAGTCTGTATTGCAGGATCACTTTATGTGGCAGGGGAAGCAAGAGAAAAGTTAATAATTGACAATACTCTAAAGGGCAGAAACTAACCTGAAGGTCAGAAACTTAAAAGTTATTGAATAGCGCCCGTAGCCCAGAGGATAAGGCGTCAGCCTCCGAAGCTGAAGATCGCTGGTTCGATTCCAGCCGGGCGCACCATGCAAGAAATTAGTATATGAACTCTTCACTTAAAATAGGTCTTATAAGCTATCGAAGTAATCCGCACTGCGGTGGGCAGGGCGTATATATCCGCCACTTAAGCCAGGCCCTGAGTGATCTTGGCCATGATGTTGAAGTTATTGCGGGTCCGCCTGACCCCATGATAAATAACAAAGTAAGACTTACAATGCTTGAAACTCTGGATCTTTATAATCCAGAAGATCTTTTCAGGACTCCTGGTTTAAATGAACTGAAAAACCCCATTAATTTAATCGAATGGCTTGATATATCGACCCTGGGTTTTCCTGAACCCCTAACCTTTGGAATGAGGGTAAAACAACACCTTAACAAGACAAAAAAAGAGTATGATATCATACATGATAATCAAAGTCTCTCTTACAGCATTCTATCTCTGGCAAGAAGGATGCCGGTTATAGCAACTATTCATCACCCAATGACAGTGGATAGAAGAATTGCAGTGCAAAGCGCGAAATCTTTTCTAAAAAAAGTTAAGGCATTACGGTGGTATTCATTTATAACTGTACAAAAATATGTTGCTCAAAGATTATCAAGTATTATCACTGTTTCAAAAACTTCGAAAAAAGATATTGCAAAAGAATTTAATATTCCTGAATCAAGGTTCTCAACTATTCCCATAGGTATTGATACCACCAATTTTTATCCCATGGAAACCATAAAAAGAGATCCTAATCGAATTATTGTAACAAATAGTGCAGATACCCCTTTAAAAGGGCTTTATCATCTTTTGTATGCAGTAAAAAATGTTTTAAAAACTCGCCGGGTTAAGCTGATTGTCATTGGCAGTCCTAAAAAAAAGGGTGGTATTGAAAAACTGATTAAAAAGCTTGATATTGGGCGATACATTGAATTTACCGGCCGCATAGGCCAAGAACAATTTGTAAGGGAGTATGCTAAAGCAAGCATTGCTGTTATACCTTCCTTGTACGAAGGCTTTGGACTGCCGGTGGGAGAGGCCATGGCATGCAAAATACCTGTGATCTGCACCACAGGCGGAGCACTGCCGGAAGTTGCAGGAGACGCTACAATACTTGTGCCGCCGGGCAATGCAAAAGCACTGGAAAAAGGCATTCTGGAATTAATGGATGATCCTTCCAAGCAAGAAGAGCTTGCCAAAAAAGGTTATAACCGGGTGCAAAAAGAGTTTACCTGGGAGAAAACTGCTGTTCGAACGGTTCAAGCCTATAGAGAGTCCATCAATGCTTACCATTGATTTTAACAAGCTTGATATAAACCATGATGACAGAATACTTGATATTGGATGCGGTGAAGGCAGACATACAATAAAAGCCTGTCAGCTGGATAAAACCATGTGTGTTGGAGCAGATTTTGGATTTAGAAGCCTTGTTAAAACAAAAGAGAAAATAAAATTTCATCAGGCCTTTAATGATTTTGCCTGCAAAAGCTTTGATCTTTCATGTATGGATATAACAAATCTGCCCTTTGATGATAACAGTCTTGATACTGTTATCTGCTCTGAAGTTTTAGAACATATTCTGGATGACAAAAAAGCCATGTCAGAGCTTGTCAGAATTTTAAAGCCCGGAAAAATTCTTGCTGTCAGTGTTCCAAGATTCTGGCCGGAAAAAATATGCTGGCTTTTATCAGATGAGTATTTTAATGCTAATATGGGGCATGTCAGGATATACAGAAAAGATTCCTTGATAAAAAATATTGAATCATTTGGTGTTAAACTATTTGCCTTGCATCATGCTCACAGTCTCCACGCTCCATTCTGGTGGCTTAAATGTCTGGTGGGACCCGGCAAAACAGATTCAAAAACTGTAAATCTTTATCACAAACTGCTTGTCTGGGATTTGATGAAAAAACCAAAATTAACTGCCTTTATTGACAGACTGCTTAATCCCATCTTTGGAAAAAGTCTGGTCCTCTATTTTAAAAAATCATGAAAAATGATAAGTAGTGTCAACTATTTAAACCTCATACAATAATGGAAATTTTAATTAGAATTAAAATTATAAATATGGAAAAAATTTTAAATAACTCGACAGGCTGTTACATAATGCAAATTTTTCCAAGTTTCAGGCGGAAAATAAATTTGACCACAGGCATACATACAGTATTCCGAGGATCACCCACTCTTATAAAATTGGTATTTTTCCAACGCCGAAATTGGGGAAATTGGGGTTGTGTAACAGCCTGTCGACAGATTTGTTTGCTTTTACTTATACTGTTAACCCTTGCCATGGTTCAATCATGTGCTACAACAAAAAAGACCATCATGAGACAGGATTCTTTAATAGATAAAATAATCAATACAAAAACAGACAGGACAATTGATTTTAGCTCTTTGATCAAAGATATAAGTTTGCATGATATTATTTACCTTTCTGAAAAACATGACAATCCTGAACATCATAATATTCAGCAAAAAATAATTAGTAGTCTGATTGAAAGCAATATTCAACCAACCATCGGGTTTGAATTCTTTTCCATGGATGACACACCTGACCTGCTGAATTTCATTGATTCAGGAGAGGCTGATCACCCTGAAAACATAGAAAAAATTATAGAAGCCAACCTGAGAAGAAAACTTGGCTGGGACAGACAGTCAGATAAAATGTGGAGATACTATTTTGACCTTTTAACCATTGCAAAGGATGAAAAGCTTCAGGTTGCAGGGATTGACCTTTCAACCACACTGAAAAAAAGAGTTACCCACAAAGGCATTGATAATATCTCTTCTATCGAAAAGGATATGATTTTTTCCACCCATCTGTCTGATAAAGTATATAAAGATTATATGTTTTCCATATTTAAAGCTGTCCACTGTGGTATGGGAAATGAAAATATGCAGTCAAGATTATATGATACCTGGAGAGCAAGAAATGATAAAATGGCACTCTCCATTACTCAACTTGTAAAACATGGCAATGGACCTGTTATAATTATAATTGGAGGAGGGCATACTGAGTATGGTCTTGGAGTAATAAGCAGGGTCAAAGAAATTAACCAAAATATTACACAAGTCAACATTGCCCTACAGGAAATCAGTGTCAAACCATCAAACCTGTCAGAATATATTCAACCCCTTGAACTTAAAGGCTTTAAAAAAAGGCCTCCGGCAGATTTTTTGTGGTTCACCCAAAGGGTCTCCTATAAAGATCCCTGCAAAGAATTTAAAAAATCTTTACAAAAAATGAAAAACAAACATAAAAAATAGTCATGGGTTTAATTTTCAGCCTTAAAAATATTTCCAAAACCTATGGAGATGACACACTTTTCCAGGGTCTTTCCATAGATTTTAGACTCAATGAACAGCTTGGGCTCGTTGGAATGAATGGTTCCGGTAAATCAACACTGCTGAAACTCATTGCAAGAGAGATTGAGCCGGATGAAGGTCAGATAATTGGTGAAAAAGGATTTAAATTTATATATCTTCCCCAGGAAGAGTGCCTTGACCCCGAAAGAACAGTGGAAGAGATTTTATATGATAGTGTCAACGACAACATTGTTGATGAAAGAGAGCGCCATAAAATTGTTCAGACATTTCTTGGTAAAGGCGGGTTTACAGATACTAATATGCTGGCAGGAAATTTATCCGGGGGGTGGAAAAAGAAACTGGCAGTCACGAGGGCTCTTTGCTGTAGACCCGATATCCTTTTACTGGATGAACCAACCAATCATCTTGATATAAATGGAATCTTATGGTTAGAAGAAATTTTAAAAACTACCCGGTTCTCCTTTATAGTGGTAAGCCATGATCGTGCATTCTTAGAAAATGTCTGTCTCAATGTCATGGAGATCGGCAAACATTTTCCTTTAGGGTTTTTTAAAGTCCAGGGTCAATATAAAAAATTTGATAAAGAGAGAAAAAAGGTTTTAAAGGCACAGCAAAACCAGCAGGCATCACTGTCAAGTAAAATGAGAAGGGAAGATGAATGGTTGCGCCAGGGCCCCAAAGCAAGAAGCACTAAAGCCAAGTATAGAATTGAACAGGCTCACAATTTAAGGGGCCAGCTTAATACCTTAAAACAGAAAAACCAAGATACTGCTGTTGTGGACATTGACTTTCATGCCACGGGCAGGCAGACAAAAAAATTGTTAAAGGCATTTCATCTTAAAAAAAGCATAAACGGAAAAAAACTCTTTTCTGATATAAGCTTTGAACTTGGACCAAAATTATGTCTAGGGGTTGTTGGGGAAAACGGCAGCGGCAAGTCAACCTTTTTATCAATCCTGGGAAAAAGGATTCAGCCGGATGAAGGTAAGATTCAATGGGCGGAAAATTTAAAAATTGCTGTGTTTGATCAAAATCGTTCTAAGCTGAATCCTGAATCAACACTGAAACAGGCTTTAAATCCAGCAGGCGGAGACAGTGTAAATTATAAAGGGAAGCCAGTTCATGTTGTTACCTGGGCAAAGAAATTTTTATTCATGCCTGATCAGCTTGATATGCAGGTTAAAAAACTTTCCGGAGGTGAAAAAGCAAGAATCCTGCTTGCCAATATTATGCTTGCACCCTGTGATATTCTTTTTCTTGATGAACCAACCAATGACCTTGATATTTTATCCCTTGAAGTTCTTGAAGAGAGTATAAGACAATTTCCAGGAGCTGTTGTTATTGTATCCCATGACCGTTTTCTCATGGACAGTGTCTGCCATAAAATTTTATATCTTGATTCTGCCGGAGATGCACAATTTTTTAAAAATTTTAATCAGATTCTGCACTATCGCCATAAAAAAATTTTTGAAAAACAACAAAAAACTAAAAAGCCAGTAAAAAAGAAAAAATCAATCCCCATAAATTTTACCTATAAAGAAAAATAT
>JAQIBP010000110.1 GCA_027858995.1 Deltaproteobacteria bacterium
AATATTTACAAGTTGTCCATGGATAGAATCTCTCTTTGCCTCAAGTTTTTCAAGTTTTTTCATGTCTCCCCCTATTATCTGATTGCTTATTAAGCATTCAGATAATAACGCAAAAAAAAGCTTTTGTCAAATTTACCCATATTTTGTCTCAGACCCCAATCCACCGAGCCTTTTGTGGATGGTTTATTTTGGATAAAAATGGAGACTAACAGAGGAAAGTCTGGGGGTGTTCATTCTGCTAAAAAAAAGAACCTGTCGTGCAAGTAGTCCTCTCCTCAATTTACTTCGGTATGACCTGCCAGAACTTCATAAATTTCATCAAGATTACAAATCATATCATTGATATCTTGAGCGTTTTCAGGCGGTTAGCCATTGGATAATTATTGTTGATTTTCCTTAAATTGACTTTTTAATTGGGAAGGACTGACATAGTTTTAATACTTCTTCTTTTATCTCAGACAAAATTCGTTTTTCCCCACGGTTACTCAATGTGGTGTCCATCAAATCTACTATTTGTCGCATCTGTAACTCTCCCATTCCTCTTGCGGATACAGCACCGGTTCCAATTCTTATACCACTAATTTTACCAGGATTGTCTGCATCGTTAGGCACTACGTTCCTGTTTAAAATAATTCCAACCTTTTCAAGGCAGTTTTCAGCAGCTTTACCTGAGATATTTTTAGAACTAAGGTCAATCAATACTTGATGATTGTCCGTACCTTTCGATACAATATGGTATCCTTTTTTCATAAAAGCCTGAGCCATAGCCTTTGCATTTTTGAGCGTCATTTTTTGAACTGAAATAAATTTCTCTTCAGCGGCAAGTTTAAAAATCAATGCCTTTGCTGCCAAAAGGTTGACCGCACTAGTTCCTTGGCAACCCGGAAATACAGCACTATCTATTTTTTTGCCATATTTTTTTTTACTTAAAATTATTCCGCCACGTCCTCCCATCATTGTTTTGTAGCAGGTAAATGTAACAAAATCACAATAAGGTACCGGGCTTGGGATCAATTTTGCTGCCACCAGACCTGCTAAATGGGCCATATCTGTTAAGAATAATGCTGACACTTCTTTAGCGATTTTGGAAATTTTTTTATAATCAATTAATCTAGGATAAGAACTGGCGCCCGCAACAATCATTTTAGGTTTTACTGAATGAGCAAAATTTCGGATTTGCTCATAATCAATCAATTCAGTCTTTGGATCTAATTTATAATGTGTAAAATCAAAACATTTACTGGTAATAGATGCTAAGTGCCCGTGGGAAAGGTGGCCTCCAGAAGGTAAGCTCATTGCAAGAATGCGATCTCCGATATTCAGGACACTAAAATAAACCGCTAAATTGGCTGAGGTACCGCTATGGGGCTGGACATTGATATATTCTGCTCCAAAAAGTGACTTTCCTCTGTCAATTGCTAAGCTTTCAATACAGTCAACATTTGTGCAGCCTGCATGAAATCTTTTCCCAGGGTATCCTTCAATGGTTTTAGTGTTTAACACAGATCCCATAATTTCTAATATTGAAAAGGGGGAATGATTTTCAGCTGCAATAAGGTTCAAAGTACTATCAAGTCTATTGGCTTCATCACTGATAAGGTTTTTCAATTCGGGGTCATCTTTGGATAAATATGACATGACAAAACTCTCTACTTAAAGGTTGAAAAAAGCTGTATATAAATAATATAGAAAAATAGATATCAGGAGATTTGTTAAATTTCAAGTACAGAAGAAGATTGTCTTTGGTATCTCTAAAAAATTCCAGTTCCTGAATTTTTAGAGATGGGATAATACATAACTGCTGAATTTTATAAACCAGGTCAATACTTCTTTTTTGTGGGTATAATTCAACTGGTACCTTTCAGAATAATTGATGTTGTGAATGTGTGAGAGTTTTTCAAGCTCACTCACACACATTCATGGCTCAATTATTCTGGGGCAAACAGTTTCGCTTTTTCAACATAATCTAAGCTGAAAACGGAATTATTTTTTATTAAAAAGGGTGAGGCTCCCCATAAACAAAATGTACCATCTAAATAGGTGTATTTAGTGATATTTTAAAAGATCAATCTGCAATGAAGCAGTTGAAAAGTTATAGGGAGCTTCACTATTAAAAAACGTAACGTTTTTCAAAATCAAGGTCAAGAAATCCTGTCGTTGTTCGAGATGGCAAAAGACAGATCCAAAGTGATGTGTATCCCAATTGACTACGCGAAAAAAGATCATCTGGAATTCATATTCAATTTTACTACAAGTTAAGTTTAATATTGATAGAGTGATAGGCAATGCCAAGATATTGTGTTTGGCAGACGATTAAAAATCATGACCAATGTTTCAGATATGTTTTGAATCTTTAACTACATGAAATATAAAAACTGATGCAAGTATCTTTGACTTTCTGATCAGTGTTTAATGTTTTTGGAAGCCATCGGTCTTTTTTAGTTTTTCTTCGTCACTGATTATACCATCATTGTGCGGTTGAGTACCGCTGCGGGTTTACGCTAATGATCACCTAAGTTCAATACCAATTAAGATTGGTCATAATGCATTTCACATGATATGTTGACATCAAAAATTTATAATAAATTTTCAAGAACGACGCTACCAAATATGGATATAATTTTACAAACTTGGAATATTGGGCAAATTGAAATTAAAAATCGTCTGGTACGGAGTGCCACTGTAGAAGGCCTGTCTACGGAAGATGGTAGGCCGACACAAAGGCTGATCGATAAAACCACAGAGCTTGCCATTGGAGGCGTGGGGCTGATAATAGCAGGAACCGCATATATCAGCTTTGAGGGGCAGGCTGACAAGAACACCACTGGACTGCATAACGATCACGTCATCCAACCTTTAAGCTTGATGTGCTGGGTAGTACGGGAAGCCGGTGGTATTCTTGTTTCCCAGTTGCTACATTGTGGTTCAACAGTGGATCTTGAAATCCTTGATCAAAAAGAAGCTCTTTTCGGTCCTTCGGCAATCCTTGATCCTGTAACCAATTTCCCCGTTGAAGAGTTGAGCAAAGATCATATTCATAAGATTATTAATGACTATGGAAAAGCTGCCATAAGAGCAAAAAAAGCTGGATTTCATGCCGTTCAGATCCATGCTGCCCACGGTTATCTTATTAATCAGTTTCTGAGTAAATCACGAAATCATCGTAGAGATCAATATGGAGGATCAGTAAAAAATCGTGCCCTATTATTGTATCAGGTATATGAAGAAATTAGAGGGGCTGTTGGCCCTGATTTTCCGATAATGGTAAAGATGAGCGCCCATGACGGATTTTCTGGAGGTGTGATGCCTGAGGAATCGGTAGAAGTAGCATTAACACTTGACACCCTGGGGATTGATGCCATTGAGGTAAGTGCTGGAACTCCCGAAGGAGAAAAAGCCGGAGGATGGGATCATATTATTCCAGCACCTTTTCCTGAAGGTTCCTTTTTTAAATACGCCCTGCAGATAAAAGACAAAGTTGAATGTCCGGTTATCACAGTAGAGGGATGGCGTGACCCTTTAAAAATCATGAAAGCATTGGAGAAAATTGATGCAGTTTCTATGAGCCGTCCTTTTATTCGAGAACCTGACTTGATTAAACGGTGGTCAGGTGGTGACCTATCTCCTGCTCAATGCATCTCCTGCAACAAATGTCTTGAGTTAATTTCAAAGTCAGGATTGGGTTGCATATTCCATAACAAAAAGAGAGACGCTGGTTAGGGATCTTTAAGAAATTTTGAGGAATCCATGCCTATTGATACAGGTAGGCCAAGACTGATGTTGGAGGTTTTCAATCTGTCTATCATTAAACCCTGAAACCACTTTTTAAAAAGGCGTTTATATCTTTCGGTATTAGTGGCTACCTTTTGGTCATTACAGGCCTCTAAATCTAATATGGTATTCAAGGATTAATTATCCGAAGGTGGAGTATTCAAAAATCGAAATTTTCCAGGATACTAAAAATATAAACAAGCAGGTTTTTGACGGAAAACTCTTCTAATCGATGCAAGATAATGCTAAAAATCAGTTAATGTAAAGTTGCCCTATTAAACAGGGCTACATATATTTTTCTGGTTATATTGGACAGACAATATTTTTAATCTATCTGTATCGGGAGATATAAATTGAATATATTATTTTTGATTCTTGTTGCAGTAATTGGAGGGGTTGCAGTTACTCTCCAAGGGCAATTTATAGGCATTATAGATAAAAATGTAGGAACAGTTGAGAGTGTGTTCATAACGTATGGAGGAGGAGGGCTTATTGTTGGGATTATTATGCTGCTTTTGAGAGGCGGGAATTTATCCTCACTACAAAATATCCCAGGTTATGTTTTTTTAGCTGCCCCTTTAGGTCTGGTTATAATCGCAAGTATTGGATATAGTGTCCCTCGCTTAGGGCTTGTCACTGCATTCACAATTATTGTTGCATCCCAGTTTATCCTAGCAGCAATAATTGATCATTTTGGTTTTTTCGGCACAGATATACACCAAATTAATATTTCCCGTTTATTTGGCATAGTCATTATGCTCTTTGGTATTTGGCTTACAATTCGTTGAAGTTTGAATTTGGCCGACTCAATGATAATCATCCTATGCATAATTTTCTGAAGCAGTGAATTATTTAGGATACCAAATTTATTCAAAACTTTTCATGGTTGGAATAAGACACAAGATCTTGTGGTGAAATTTTTGATCTGGTTATCATTAAAAACCTTGGTAGAGACCCCATATAAAAATATAAGTTTATTGAGCTGGTATGTTACTATCAGAAAAAGTTATAATGAAAAAATATGGCTGTTCTGATAAGGAAATACAGCAAGAACGGGTTGATTTTGGTGGAGGTCTACTGCCACCAATCACGTACTTAAACTTCATTATATGCTTTTGCATTTTTATAGCCTAGATTTGCAATATTAAATATATTGCAAAAACCCATCTACTGAGTGGGGGATATGGTGGAGGATTGTATTTCTACAAAATAAAAAAGCTCTCAGCAAAACGCTGAAAGCCTTGTTATCAAAGTGGCGTCCCCAAGGGGATTCGAACCCCTGTCGCCGGCGTGAAAGGCCGGTGTCCTGGACCAGGCTAGACGATGGGGACGCAATGTCATTTTGTTTGGTGGTGGGCCGTGCTGGGCTCGAACCAGCGACTCTCTGCTTAAAAGGCAGATACTCTGCCAACTGAGTTAACGGCCCTTAATCAAATAAATCCGGAACCAATCAAAAAAACACAAAATATTTATATGATTTAAAAGAATTTGTCAATAAGTTTTTAATATTTTGTTTTTTTAAGATCAATAACCAGTAGAACTTCGCCTTTTGGAATTGATAGTCTTTGGGCAATGGAATCCACATCAAAATTTTGATTATACATATCAATTATCTGATTCTGCTGATCATACACAGTAGAGGTTGAAGATGATTGTAACCTGGATCTATTTTGTTTCTCTTCCATCTTTTTTTGCAGCGCATCCGCCCTGGACAGAAGAAGATTGATACTTATAATCCTGGAATCCAGAGCATTGTTTAACTCTTTTATTAATCTCTTTTTTTCTTTTATCTGTTCATCAAAGGTTAAAGCGACCTTTTTGGATTCTTTAACGAGAGGTTCAATGATTTCAATGATATCCACTGCAGATCCGGATACATGTCCGAAATCTCCCTGATTGTCGCCACTATGTCCATGAATCAGATCACCAGAATTCAAATGATTTACTTTTTTAACCAATAAAAATAAAAAAATTATAAAAATAAAATTGATAAGAAAAAGGATTGCAATCCAGAATTCTATTGAGAATAATTCTATCATACTGTTTTGTATCCAGGTACGGTTGTCATTTTAAAGTCCCTCTAACTTGCTCTAAAAGATTGAAATCTAACCCGATCAATATAAGTCCCAGGCAATACCTTTTTCAAAGTCTTTTCAATATTCCATAAAATATATGCTTTTGTGATCTGATCTTGTTTTCCGGAAGCAAGGCTTTCATTAATGGAATTGTAAATTAGATCCCGATAAAATGATAAATTATTCTGAATTTCATGATATGCTCTTTGATCAGAATAATCAATGGAGACATCAGTAGTGATATAGACCATATCCTTTGACAAGTCAGATACAAGAATTACAAAATTCCTGATAACCATATTTCCTGCTCTATTGATATCTCCCGCTATTCCAGCATTCCTCCCCACTGTCTCTATTTCAATTTCCCTTAATCCTTCAACTGCATATTGTTCCATGGTATCCTTTGTCTGGCTTGAATCACCTGAAAAAAAAAGCAAATAAACTGCAGGGACGATAATTCCTATGGCAATCAGTGCAGAGGCAAAGGCAGTTACAAATTTTGACTGATACCATTTGGTCTTGGAATCTGTATCTTCCGCCTCTTCATTATAATCATCTTCAAGGACAACCTGATATTCATCTTCTTCCAGTATATCCTCTTCATAATCCTCTTCATAATCCTCTTCATCATCCTCTTCATCATCCTCTTCATCATCTATACCATCATCAGAATCCACATCCATTAGATCACCAAGAACATCTTCATCTTCCTGATCTGCTGCCATTAAAATAGAATCAATATCATCCTGGGAGATAAGAAGATCATCATCAAGCAGAAGCACATCAATGTCTTCCCGGGACACATCTTCATCACCCTCTTCCAGGTCAAGCCTCGGAACATCGGGATCATGCTTCAAAAGGTCTTTGGATGTCGTATTTCCGGATGTATCGTCTTTACTGTCACCATATTCAGGAACCTGTTCAGCTTCCGGCTCAAATTCTTCTTTAGATTCTGATGTATTTAAATTCATCAGGCTGTCAATATCTTCCTGGGAGATCATTTCCAGATCATCGTCATCATCATATGTATCTATATTGTCTTCTGAGTCAAGTGGATTGGAATTCATAAGAGTGTCAATATCATCCTGAGAGAGTTCCCCGAACTCCTCACCATTATCATATTCCTCAGATGAAACTTTTTCTTCTGCTTCCTCAATTGAAAAGGAATCTAAAAACTTATCTATATCAACCTGAGAGATTAAACTATCTTCTTTAGTATCTGGATCAGACATTTGATGATTTCCCTTCTAATTTACTGCCTGAAACACCTTATTCATAAAAAATGTTAAACTCCCATTTGAATTAGTCCTTGCAGGAGTGTTTCCAAGATTTAAAGCAATATCTTCAATGGCTTTTGCAGCCATTGAATCCGGAAAATTATCCATGACAAGTCCCCGCTTTTGAACTGCTGTCTGCAATTGCCTGTCAAAAGGGATATGGCCTGTATATTCCAATACAACATTGTTCAAATATTTATCAAGTGCTGCACTTAAACTTGCATACACTCTCTTTGCCTGGGCAGCAGAATCAACCATATTGACAATTAATTTAAAATATTTTGTTCCGTATTCACCTGATAAAATTTTCATCATTGCATAGGCATCGGTTATTGATGTAGGCTCTCTTGTGGCAATTACAATACATTCATCACAGGCTGAATTAAAGTATAATACATTTGATGAGATTCCAGCACCAGTGTCAACAAAAATAATATCTGCTTGATCGCAAAGAGATTCAAACTCACTTAAAAGATTTAGTTTTTCACCTTCGTTAAGTTGAGTCAACTCATCAAAACCACTGCCTCCCGGGAGAATCTTAATACCATGGTCTGAAGTTACCATAACCTGATTAAGGGTTTTTTGAGAGTTTATTATATGACGAATATTATATTCAGGTCGCAGATTGAAAATAATATCAATATTGGCAAGACCTACATCAGCATCAATGATAACCACTCTTTTACCCATACGGCTTAAGGCAACAGCCATATTACCCACCACATTGGTTTTACCGACCCCGCCTTTACCGCTGGTAACGGCAATAACACGTGGCAGGCTGTTTTTTTTTGATGCCATATTTGCCTTTCTCCTTGAAAGCGCTTGTTTTTTAACGACTTTATGAAGCCCTTGTGCCTGATTCAACGTATGTTCTCTTATCCTCTTCTCAAAATTATCTTGAGCAATCTGCCTCTGTCCGGGATAATCAAATCCTCAGGAACTCTTTGCCCATTTGTAATTAAAGAGACAGGCAGCTTAGTATCACATACCTGATCCATTATTTTACCGCACCTTTTTGCTTCATCAATCTTTGTAAATACAATAGTGTCAGGATTAAAGACTGAAAATGCAGATACTGCTTCCCGCATAATATTAGATTCAGAGGTAACACTCAATACCAAATGAATAGAAATTGCAAAACCGTTTTTAATTAATTGCAGTATTTCATCAATTTTTGGTTTATCAAAATGACTGTGCCCGGCAGTATCGATCAATACCATATCCATTGATCTCATTGAGTCCAAAGCGCAGGAGAGGTCCTGGGAATTGAATGCAGGCACACAAAACAACCCCATGATTGAAGCATAGGCTTTGAGCTGTTCAAATGCACCCACTCGATAATTATCAATGGAAATCAAGCCAACTTTCATTTTTTTTTGAAAATGCAGCAGAGCTGAAAGTTTTGCAATGGTTGTTGTTTTTCCAACCCCTGTAGGACCAACAAAAGCAGCCACATGGGGAACCTTGGAGCTGTTATCTCCATTGAAAAAGTCAATTGTATTAATTTGATTTAAACATTGATGCATCACATGTTGTTTTAAAGATTTAATTTTTGAATCCTGGTCACAGTTTTTATCCATGAATGAACTTGCTTTTTGTATGATATAACTTGCCTGTGTTTCACTTACACCTGCCCGTAAAAGTGAAGCAAGAATGCCAACCGACTCAAAATGATTACAAACCATATTATGCATGCCATTTCCAAAACCTGCAATGGAAATCATATCTTTAATATCAGCGATATCATCCTTGATAGAGGCTGTTATATCGTTTTGCTTAAAACCTGAACTTGATTTTTTTTTTACAGGCTGTACATCTGCATATTCCGGGACTGATGCTTCAACCTCAAACATAATTTTTTTCTTTTTTGAATATGGGTCAATGGATTTTGGAGAAATTTTCCTGGTACTTAAAATCATTGCATCAGACCCAAGTTCTTGTTTAATGTTTGATATGGCTTGTTGAATATTTCGAGCTCTATAAATTTTCTTGTTCATTTATCAAACTTACCTTTCCACTTTCCTGCAAATTAATATCATCCACTATTTGTGGGATACAACCATAAATGTTGATAAAAAAGGTTTAATCAATTTTCTTACATGACGGCACAAGCTTGGCGATGTCATGGGAACAGGCTGTGTATTAAATGCCACCTGTTGTTCCACAGCATTGGGGTTTGTTCATTCTTCAGCTGCCAGGGATTTAACCCTGTCAATTGGTGTGATAACATCTGTAAGCCTGACCCCAAATTTTTCATTGACCACAACCACTTCTCCCCTGGCAATCAGTTTATGATTGATATAAACTTCCAGGGATTCTCCGGCAAGTTTATTCAGCTCAATAATTGAGCCCTGCCCCAGTTGAAGGAGATCATTGACTAACATTCGTGTCTTTCCAAGCTCAACAGAAAGCTCCAGAGGAATATCAAGGATAAAATCCAGATTCATCTCCCCCTGCTCCTGCTCTTCTATTTCTTCAACACTGTTTTGGGCTACTGAGTCCTGTATACTCTCCTCACTCTCTCCATTTTCTGTGTTTTCATTTTCTTCAGCCATTTTTTATTCTCTCAATTATTGTTTTTTCTCTCAATTTTATCTTTAATGAAAAAATTAAGTTTATTTTTAAACTTCAAAACACCAAAGCTGCACACGGTTGTTAATTCTTACAATCTGTAATTATTTTATCTTTTATTTTAAACGCCTGAAACCCGCGTTGTACACCTGCATATCCTCTTAATTTTTCAAGCCCGTCAACATAGCATGTCAACGGTTCACCGGCAGAGTTATCCAGCTGGATAACATCTCCCTTCTGCATATAAATAAGTTTTTTTCCGGTTATCTCAACTCTTCCCAATTGAATTCTCATGTCGACTGTAGAATTTAAAATCACATCCTTTATTACCCTGCGCCAGTTTGAATCAACTTCTTCGGCCTCAGCCTGAACACCTGAGGATAATTTTTTTCTCAGGGGTTCAATCATGGAATAGGGGTAACAGACAACCAGATTCCCGGCAGACTGTTCAAGCTCAATTTCAAATCGAGTGACAATAACAATATCAGTTGGCAGAACAATAGCGGTAAACTGCGGATTCATTTCTGATCTGGTCAGTGTTATTGTAACATCTTCAATTGGAGCCCAGGAGGCCTGGATATTATCAAGGACTGCAACTACAGCCTTTTTAATCATGACCTCTTCTATGGCAGTAAATTCTCGCCCCTCCACCCTGGCTTTGCCAAGAGCTTCTCCACCAAAAAAAGTATCTATTAAATTATAGACAAGCTGGCTTTCAAATACAATCAGACCATGCCCGCGCAAAGGTTCCATACGAAATACATGGAGACTTGTGGGAACTGGCAGGCTTCTTACAAATTCAGAGAATTTCAGTGTATCAAAAGGGCTGGCACTGACATCCACATTGGTTTGAAGCAAATTAGACAAGGTTACTCTGACTTCCCTGGAGAGCCTTTCATTGATGACATCAAAGGTGGGCATTCTTGCCCGTACAACCTTATCCTGGCTGGTAAAATCATATGCCGCAATACCTTCAACAGGTTCAGGTTTTTCAACATCTTTTTCAGTTTCAATTTCACCTGAATCCAATCCATCTAACAGACTGTCAACTTCATCTTGTGATAATATTTCACTCATGGTTTCATCGCTGCATTATAAAGTATGTAAAATAAATATTTCTAACCGTTAATTTTGGAAAAATTGCATTAATACGTTTAAGCAAATTATATTTAAGAGTAATCTTTCCTTCAGGGTTCCTTAATTCAAGCCACATCATTTCCTCTAACTGGCTTGTGATAATTTCTCTAATCCTGCCTTCCATGGTAAAAATCTGTTTTTTATATCTTGGATCTGTCAATTCGAGAGACAGATTCATTGAGACTAAACCCATTGTTGAGCTTGATTTCAGGGGAATCCGTTCAAAGGGCTCAAGTTCAACAATATCATTAAAAATAATTTCCCTCTCCTGGGTCTCTGCCTTTTCAATCTTTTTTTCAACGACAGTTATGGCTTGTTCTTCTTCAGGGACTGCTTTAAAAAAGAAGAACCAGGCACCAGCTCCAAGATCTATTAACAAAACAAAAGATACAGCTATAATAATGATGGATTTTTTTGATTTGAAAATATTTTTAAAGACTCCTCCTGTTTTCCCAAACAGACTTTGTTTCTCAGGTTTTTCCAAATCATTTTCTACACTATCTTCAGCCACAACAGCTCCTGATATTAAACAGTGAAATATTTTATATATGGTTAAATATTATTATTCTATATATGGAAAAGCAATCCTTGTGCCAAAGTATTATATTACCAGGGCTCAAAGGTATCACAACAAAAAAGAATGCTTTAAAGACAAGTATAAATATACTCTGCAATATTTGCAAAGTATTTTATTTTAAATAATGGATTAAAAACCATGGGAACAATTACAAGAAAATATTGTCAATCACTATGATAAAACGTCATAATAATGACAGAGAAATGAAGTTTGAGTTATTAGATTTGCGGAATAGAGGGGTTAACTGCGCATTGGAATAAATCACTTTTATTTTTTTCTTTTAAGAACAAGGCCTTCACTTATTTTAGCTGCTTTGGAACTATCCACAAAGGATAAAATCTGGGAAGCCGGTGCTTGACGCATTCTTAAAAATATCTCCTGGGCTACCTCAAGATTCATTTCATCAACAATTAAAGCAGCTTTGCTAGGTCTCATGCCAGCATACATTTTTACAAGCCTGTTAACCTTTTCTTCCCATGCAGCTTCTTTTTTCTCTTCCCACTGGGTTTTTTTTTCTGCAAGAAGTGCCATATCTTCTTTGATCTTTTTTCCCATAGCTTTTAGATTCTCAAGCCTCTCATCAATCTGTTTTTCAAATATTTCAAGCTCTTTTTTTGCCTGAATTAGACTCTCCTGTTCTTTAGCAATTTTTGTTTTTTTATCTTCAAGTCCGCGCAATACAACTTTTGCAGGGTCTGGGCATTCCGGGCACTCTGGACAGGGATCTTCACTACCCTCTTTTGCATCAGATTTTTTACCTTTTTCAGATTCTTCTTTTTTATCATCTGCTGCAAAAACATATACTTTTTTAATAAAAATTGAGTAATCTTTAATTTGAAAAGAGTCAAATCCAGCAAAACAGAACAGAGCAATTCCTGTATAAATTAAAATTTTTTTATATTGTATCATTGGATCTTGTCCTTGCTGTTTTAACCGCTTCAAAGATAGCTTTTAATCTTGATTCAACATCTGATGAGATGGAAGCTGTTATATTCTCTATCTTACAACTTCCTCTTTTAATGGAAGGATCTGATCTCACAGAGACACTTGTTAAAGAATCAACAGTTTCAAAAAACTCATCTTTGATCATCTCAATATATTCGTAATCATCCTGAGATACGCTCAAAACAACTTCTTCTGCCTGTACAAGAGTTTTGAAAGCATCAAGAATCATGGATTTGATAATTTCATCATCAATTTCCATTTCTTCCATAATATTTTTTTTTACAACCTGCTCAATAAGTGAGATTACACTTGTTTTATATTTTTCCACCAGCAGATCCAAGGTTTGGTCTGCTGTTTTTAAAGATTGCTCAAGTAAATTTAAAATTTCGACAGCACCTTCTCTAACCTTTATTGTTCCTTTTGCCTGACCTTTTTTAACTCCCTGTTCAAGGTCCTGTTTTGTCCTCTGTTCTACTCCTTTTTGTTCTCGAGCTTCAAGACCTTGTTCCTTACCTTTTTTAAACCCATCCTTGAAGCCCTCTCTTTTCCCCTCTTCAATACCTTTTTCAAATCCCTGCCTATACCCTTTTTCTTCAGTCGCATCTTCTGATTTTGCAAGATCTTTATCTACAGCTGTTTCACTGTATTCCAAATCCTCTGCCTTCTTTTGTGATTTATCTAATTTGCCTGACTGATCTGGGTCAGCGGATTCTTTCCCAGGATTTATTAAGGGTTGAAAAACAGTCTCTTCCTCTTCTTGATTATCATCATGAAGCGTTATAAATTCATCGGATTCTCCCTTTCCAAACTCTGGTTTTTCAAACAAGGCTTTAAACCGATAAAAATCAGGTTTGGTTTCTTCAGTTCTGTTTGAATATTCTTTATTAAAGCTTTCAATAGCACTTACAGCAATTGGTTCAAACTGATCACTATCCGTATCAGACAAGGACATCATCTTTTCCCTTTCCAAGTGTTATAGCACCGTCAGCCTCCAGCTCTTTGGCTGTATGAACAACTGCCTGTTGGGCTTCTTCAACTTCTATAAGACGTACCGGACCCATGACGTCAAGATCATCCTTAAGCATCTCTCCTGCTCTTTTGGAAAGATTGGAGTATATCTTCTCTTTCATTTCATCTGTTGCTGTTTTTAGTGCGCATGTCAGCTGCCGGCTTTCAACGTTCTTTAAGATCTCCCTCATTGCATTATCATCAATACCTGTAAGATCTTCAAATACAAACATCAGGTTACGGATATCATTGGCCATTTCAGGATTATCTTCCTCAACAAATTCCATAACCATGTCTTCTGTTGTCTTGTCCACACCATTGATAATATCCACAAGCACCTGCAACCCTCCTGCTTTCCCACCAAGACCTACAGCACCTGAAAGTTCATGTTTTAATGCTTTATCAATATCCCGGACAACATCTTCTGAAATCTGACCTAATCTTGCAATTCTCATTGAAATATCTCCTTTTTGATCGTCGGAAAGAGACATTAAGATTTCTGAAGATATTTCAGAGGGCATATGTGCCAGGATCATTGCAATGGTCTGGGGATGCTCTCCTTCCACATAACCCGCAAGAATGCCGATATTAATATTTCTGCTCCAGATAAATGGTTGTTCCTGTTTTTTCTTTTCAATATCATCAAGAACTGCATCTGCATCTTGACTTTTTAAAGTCTTTTTAACGACATTTTTAATAAAAGAATCACTCTCTATAATCATTCTTGATTCACCCTCAAATTTACCCACAAAATCTAAAGAGGCTTGTTTTAACATTTCAGGCGTAATACTATCAATTAAAGACATTTCAAAGGCAACATCGCTGATTTGGCGTTCATTCATATTTTCAAATGCGCGGGTGGCATAGTCCTCACCCATGGACATCAGGAAAATAGCAGCTTTCCTTGCTCCTGGTATTTTTTTTTCTTCTGCCTTTTCAGTTTCAGCCATGATTACTCTTTTTCCTCCTCTGCTTCACTTATCCAGTCCTTAAGTATATTAACAGTTTTATAAAAATCTTTGTTGGCGTAATGTCTGGCTTTTTCATTGACAGATATATTGGCCAGATATGATGCGCGTTCAGATGCTTTCATATTCTGGACAAAATTTTCTTTTTGTTTCTCAGTCATGAGATCCAAGTACTCTTTTTGCTGGGCTGCATCCATATCAATAAATTCAGGCTCTTTCTCCTCATCTTCAAGCAAATCAAGTTCTTCAGGACTTTGCAATGATTCCTGATCCACACTTGTCTTTATCTCTTTAACAGTTTTTATAATTGGACGTATTACAAGAAGGAACAGTAAAATTACAAGAAGCAGATTTGCAATGGTTCTGCCATACTCTTTTTGAACCAATTCCAATCCTGTAACAGCAGGCTGCGGTTCTATTTGTGCAATGGATGCAAAGGGGAAACACTCCATGGACATCTGGTCACTGCGATTTTCATTATATCCCATGGCTTTAATGACAATATTTTCAAACTGCTTCATCTCTTCAGCAGATCTTGGTACATATATCTTTTTTTGATTACCGCTTTCATCGGTTCTATTTTCATATTTTCCATCCACCACAGCCGCCACTGACAGTCTTGTTAATAAAGCCATGGGCTTCTTGGTTTCCCTGATTCTTTTACTTATCTCATAATTATATGTATCATCTGTTTTTTCAACCAGCTCACTGTTTTGTCCAACTGCCAGGTTTTCGTCTCTAACAATTGGATTTACACTGGAGGGGGTTGGACTTTGTTCCGAAGCAGAAGTAATTTTTTCTCTTCTGTTTTTCCGGCTTCTGACAAAGTCTCCACCTATCTCAAAGGGATCGTAGATTTCTTCATTTATCCTGTTTTTTGAAAAATCCATTTCCGAAGTTACCCTGACAATAGCCTTATCCTTTCCAACAATTCTTTCAAGCATCGTCTGAATTTGTTTTGTAAGATTCTCTTCATATCTGACCTTATATTTATAATGGGCATCGGCAAAATTTTGAGCGTTTATCTCGGCCTGTTCTTCTTGAGATTTCCCTTCAAAAAGGATACTGCCTGCTGTATCAACAATGGTAACAAGTCTGGGTGTTAAATCCTGAATAGAGCTTGCCACAAGATGAGCAATAGCTGCAATTTTTTTTCTTTCAAGATCAGCACTGAGCTCCAATAAAATAGAAGCCGATGGTTTTTTAACCTCTTCTGCAAATACAGAGTCTTGTGGCATAACGATCATGACATGGGCTGTTTTAACTTCATCAAAGGCAGAAATAGTCCTTGCAAGTTCTCCCTGGATTGCTCTTTTTTTATTAGTTTTTTGTACAAATTCAGTTGGTTCAAACCCAATCCCCCCACCTTTTGGAATTCCTTCTCTTGCCATGGAAAGCCTTACATCATAAACAATATCTTCAGGTACCATAATCGTGGCACCATCTTCTGTAATCCTGTAAGGAGTGTTGGACTCTTGAAGCTGGTCAACAACCAGTGAAGCATCATCTTGCGAAAGCCCGGTATATGCAGCTTGAAACTTAGTTTTGTTCGCCCAGACAAACAGGGTTGTAAACCCTGCAACAACAATCATTGTAAAAATTCCAAGGGAAATTTTTCTGTACATGGACATATCTTTAAATGTCGTGATTATTCTTTTAATGACAGGATTCATAGATTATCTGCCTCCCTGGCCTATTGAATAGTTCAGTATTTTCATTTAACACATATAAATTATTACCACTGCAATGGATATATTGCAATTACTATGCCGAAGAAACACAAGAGAACACTCCTTCATTCAAAATCTGAATCCGCAGGAAGAATTGCCCTGTGAATTATATTTTCAAGCTCCTGTACACTACCTAAAAAGGATCAAAATTCAAGATTGCTTGAACCTGTTTTGTCAAGCCTTTGACACGACAGCCGTCAATTTTACAATTAAGAATTTTGAACAATCTGTACCAATTCAAGTGTGCTGAGTCTCTGCTGCGCCATTCTTGCCCATATTGAATCATAGGCTTCAACCACCTGTTTAAAGGCTTTTTTGGCTTCTGGAAGAATATTCCCTTTTTGGTATGCATCTCCAGCCAGAAATCCAAGGTTTGCTTTCTCTTTGTTATCCTGGGAAAAACTCAATGCTTTTAGATAAGAATCTGCTGATTTTATATATTGTTTAAGATATATGTATGTATGACCCAATTGTTTATGGGCTTTTGTTAAAATCTCATAGTTTTCCCCGGATGCCAAAGCAAGTTCTTTGATGGCATTTTCTCGAAATTTTGCAGCAGTTTTCATGTCTGACTTTTTTTCATATACATTTGAATGCAAAAGCAAAACTTCGCCTTTTTCAAGATGAGTTTTTGCAATTTTGTATGCCAGCTTAAACTTTGAAGAGGACATTTTATATCTCTTTTTTTCAAGATAAATATTTCCTGCCCGCGAAAGTATTTCCTCTCTTTTTTTGCTCTTTGGAAATTGTTTTGAAAATGCATCAAACAATTTAAGCGCATCATCATCACGCCCGGATTCATCCATGGCAACACCCAGTCCAAAAAGCAGTTGAGAAGGTCTTGAAGATATTTTATATTGTTTGTATGCATTGATCAAATGATTAAATGCTTCTTCATATAATTTTGCCTGTAGATATGCAAGTCCGACACTTAAAGCAATACTGCGGCTTCCCATTCTATCAATTCTGGTGTGTTCAAGTTCATATCTGTTTAATATTTTTGTATATTCATCTGATTTTAACTCTTTGCTAAACAATGCTTCATAGGCCATTTGCATGAGTTGTACAGCTTCGTACCGCAATCCTTTCGGGTGTGTTGATAATAAATCCTCTATCTCTTCAATACATTTATTGTGTTTTCCATTAATCTGGTAGATTTCTGCAAGCCGCATCATGGCAATTCGGGCATACTTGTCTTCAGGAAATCTGTTTTTAATCATTTCATATATTTCAATTTTTTCCCCATCTGTTTCAAGATATCTTGCAATCCCTATTGAACTTGAAATATATCCTTTTGAGTCAGGAAATTTTTCTCTGACCAGTTTATATATCTTAATTGCTTTTGCACTATTATTTTCCATACCATAGGTATCACCGATTCTACTTAAAATAACATCTGGATTTTTAATTTCAGGGAACAGATTTAATAGACGTGTAAGATTTATTCTTGCCAGCTTATTATTGCCAATCTCAAAATTAGCATTTCCGATATGGAGCAATAATTCACGGAAGTCATAAACTTTCTTGGGATTTAATTTCAAAACATAATTTAAAATCATTAATGAATCAAGATATCTACGTTTTTTAAAAAGGACTCTGCCATATCCAATACCGGCATCTGGTATATAATCATTTTCAATACTCTCTTCAAAAACATGTTTATAGTATCTTAAAGCTTTATCAAGATAACCCTGTTGGTCATAGATATCAGCAAGATGAAACATGATTTCAGGTATCCCTGAGTATTCAAGATATCCCTGTTTGACAATATTAAAATATCCCAAAGCTGTAGAGATATTATTCATTTTTTTTTTAATCATTCCAATAGATCCATATCCATATGGGATATAAGCTGATCCCGGATAGGAGACCAGGGCTTCCTGGAACAATTGTTCGGCTTTGAGCAATTGAACAAAATCATCTTTTTTGACATTTTCGTAAAAGGCATGGGCCTTTAAAAAATATGCCTCTTCAAGACAGGTGAATTTTCCCTGCACAATGTATTGATCGAGAAGATCAAAGGCTTTGGCAAACATACTCTTTTTTAACAAAACAATGGCGCTGTGGATCAGCTTTGAATCACATTCCGAATCATCAATCTCACGGACAATATCACTTATATCCCCTCTATATTTAGTTCTTTCCCGTTTTGGGGGAATATAGACAGATGGTGATAGAATGTTGGCAGATTTCTTTAAAATTCCAACCTTTTGCTTTTTCTCAGGCTCTTGTTTTATTGGTTGTTCAACAGATTTTGGGACAGATTTCTTTTTTGGTTCAATTGTGAATTCTCCGGGAATTTCTTTTTTTTCAAGGTTAATACTAAAAACTGAACCTGATTTATTAAATCCTGATTGAATATATTCAAACGGCTGATCACCGGTTAAAATCACAGCCAGCACATTGCCCTGCAAAGTCTCTATGCCAATATGTTTAATTCCAGATTTTTCTCTCCCTTTTATCTTAAATTTTTTTGACAGTTTTATATTTTTAAATGCAATTAAAAGCTCATTTTTTTCAACCTTAATAACTTTAACCGGAATATTGTGGACAATGGAAAATTTGATAATTAGAGGGTTTTTCTCTATTTGAATTTCTTCCATTACTGCCTGACTTGCCATTGAAACAGGCGGTATAATAGATAAAACAAGAGTTAATACAGCCAAAAGCATCCAGATTTTATATAACCTGTGATTTGTCCAGTAATTCGCCCCATGATTTGATTGATAGTTTGATCTATTCATAATCTTTACTTTGCCATATGGATTTATTGATACGCATCATATCATCATGCATCAACCCAAGCAATTAGTATGCCGAGACCTTTGAATAATGCGACAGCCTGTCGGCAAGGAAAATAAATAGATGATAAATCGTCAAAAACATGACGAACAACTGTAAATCAAAAAACAGGCATTTCACTTTTGGGTTCTATCTTCATCTTTTTTATTTTTTCTACCAGAGTAGTTCTATTCATCTTTAAAAGCTCAGCAGCCCTTGCTTTTACCCATCTGGTTTCATCTAAAGCATGGAGTATCAAAGATTTTTGATATTGATCCACTGCCTGGTTAAACCCGATACCACTGTCAAAGACAGACGTCACTGAGGTAGATATATTTTCACAGGAGTTGTTGATAATATAATCTGGTAAATCATGAAGTTCAATTGTTTGATTCTCAATAAGAACAGATATTCTTTCAATTAAATTTTCAAGTTCCCGAATATTTCCAGGCCAGTCATAGCTGAGTAAAGCTTGTTGAACGCTTTTACAAAAGGTCTTTTTCTCATAGCCATTCACTCTTTTAGTGAGGGCTTTTTGAAAATAATCAGATAAAATAAGAATATCTTCTCTTCGTTCACGCAAAGGCTGGATATGAATGGGAATAACGTTAAGACGGTAATATAGATCCTCACGAAACAGGCCATCTCCAATGGCAGATTGCAGATCTTTATTGGTTGCTGAAATGACTCTGATATCGACTTTAATAGTAGTTGAACCACCAACACGTTCAAATTGTCTTTCCTGAATTGCTCTTAATAATTTAACTTGTAATTCAGGACTCATATCCCCTATCTCGTCAAAAAAAATTGTTCCCTGATCTGCAAGCTCAAACCGTCCAATCCTGGAACGATGGGCACCTGTAAAAGCTCCTTTTTCATGTCCAAACAATTCACTTTCAAGCAACTCCCCTGGAATAGCGCCGCAATTAATCACCACCATGGGACCCTTGTGTCTTGAACTGTTTTGATGAATGGAGTTTGCTATTAATTCTTTGCCAGTACCGCTTTCCCCGTATATCAGTACTGAAGAATCTGATTTTGCTACCTTTCTTGCAGTATCAAGAACCTTTGTCAATCCTTTGCTGGTTCCTGCTATTCCGATTCGATTAAAAACATCTGTTGAGGATTTTGATTCACAAGATATCCTGGATTGATTCTGGACAGAAGATGATGGAGCAAGAGTCATTATAAATCTACCGGTAAGCCCTGTTCGGCTATTTTTAACAGGGCAAGTACAACTTCAGGATCAAATTGTGAACCGGAATTTTCCTCTATAATACCAAAGGCCTTACTTTCTTCCATCTTTTTTCTATATGACCTGTCAGAGGTCATGGCATCAAATGAATCAGCAACACATAAAATTCGTGCAAGTCTTGGAATTTTATTCCCTTTTAAACCATCAGGATAACCTTTACCGTCAAAGCGCTCATGGTGATGCCTGATAATGCCCATTTCCTTGCCCCACAAACCCATCTTGCTTATAATATCAGTACCAATCACAGGATGCTCTTTAATTTTTTCAAACTCTTCATCAGTCAGCTTACCCGGTTTTAATAAAATGTCATCCCTGATGCCGATTTTCCCAATATCATGAATACTTCCGGCAAAACGGATAATATCAAGTTCTTCCTTGGTACACTCCATCTCTTTGGCAATCACATGTGCATATTTTGCAACTCGTGTTGAGTGTTTCCTGGTGTAGAGATCCCTTACCTCAAGTGCTGTAACAAATGCATAAAACGTTGCGAAAAGATTGTCATAGATATTTTCATATAACGCAATATTTTCAATAGCAGCGGCTGCTTTCTGTGTGATAAAATTCATATAATAGAGATCTTTTTCATCAAAAAGCAACTCCTGTCTGAATGAAAATGCAGTGGCAATGCCAAAGATATTATCCCTGATTTTCAATGGTACCATCATTAATGAATGAACCACATCATCAAGACGCCTGTTTTCCTTAGATCCTGCAATCAGACAGGGATTGTGATCTGTATTTAAAATTTCAAGGATAAATTCATTGGCGGCTTTTGAAAGATCTCTTCCAAACAGAGAATTAATGGTCTCATCTTCAATGCCGCAATCTTTGCTTGCCACATGTACGAGAGATTTAGTGTCATGGGAATATATATGGAAAAAAACTTTATCTGCTCTTAATTCCTCCACACCAAGATCAACAATTTTATTAAAAATACCATAACTTGAATCTGTTGAGGCAAAATCCTCCATCACCCTGTTTAGAGTATTAACTTCATCAATTCTTTCAAGCAGTTCAATGTTTAATTCCTTTAACCGCTTCTGACGTTCCACCTCTTCTTTTAAAATTAAGTTTTCAATAAAGAGCTGACGTTCACGCAAAATTCTTTTAAGTGTCAACTCCATCTGCTCAAGATTAACAGGCTTGATCAGATAGTCAACAACACCATTTTTCAATGTTTGTATGGAGTTTTCCAGGGAGGGATATCCCGTCATTATAACCACAGGCAGAGTATTATCTTTTTTCCTTAGTTCTGCAGCCAGCTTTAAGCCATCCATCTTTGGCATGTTGATATCAGTAAACACACACCCGATTGATACTCCGTTCAAAACCTCAAGGGCTTCTATCCCGTTGCCGGCAGTATAGACTTCATAACCCTGCCTCTGAAAATATCCTTCAGTTACATCAAGGATACCCTCTTCATCATCAACAACCAAAATTTTTATTGCATTATCTTCCATCTCTATCAGCTTCAACCTAATATAATATATTTAACCAATGTTGATAATATGATAATATGTATATTAATCATTTCATTTTATCAACAAAATTCAGAAGTTTCAGCAAAGCCTCCAAGTAAATAAAGATCATTCGTTGAAACAAACTATCTAGTGTCTGACCGAAAACCTGATAATTTGTTCAAGTACAAGGCGGGAAAAAATTTTAACCACAGACATACAAGTAGTATTTCGAGGATTATCTGATTTTATAGAATTGGTTTTTACCAACGCCGTAATTGGGCAAATTAGCGGTTTTCGGTCGGGCACTATCTATATAATATGTCCTTAATATTTCAGGTCATTGATCAATGTTAAAAATAAGAGCAGCATTACCCCCGAGTATCTGTTTTTTCTGATCAGGCTTGATATTGGAATTATCAATATCTTTGTAATATCTGTCAGGGGTGAGCAGGGGAAAATCAGTCCCAAAAAGAACTTTGTCTAAAACTCCTGCATTAGAGGCTATATCATAGATTTGAGAATCATATAAATATGGAGATGCAGCAGTATCGTACCAGATATTTTTGAAAACTTTTTTAGCCTCTTTTTCCATGATATTGTAAAAAAAGATTCCTCCTCCCCAGTGTGCCAGGATGATTTTATTATCAGGAAAAGTCCTGGCAAGGTCGTAAATCTGCTCCAGGGTGATGGGTGTTTTACCTGGATATTTATGACCCACAGGTTCATTTGTATGGATCATGCAGGGCAGGTTGCCGTTTTTCCTTAATACTGACATGACCGGTTCAAGCAATGCCAGAGCCTGTTTATCAATTCCAGAAAGATAGAATGCAAGTTCACCCGCACCACAAAGCCCTTCATCAATACATCTTTGAGTTTCATTGGCAGCCCCTTCCCAGGCTGTATCAAAACAGGCAAGTCCTTTAATCCTGTCAGGATACTTCAGAACAGATTCAATAACAGTGTCATTATTCAACTTTGTGTAATCAGGATTACGCCAGGGGAATCCGCAGATAATAGAGATATCAACACGGTATTTATCCATTGATTCTATTAAATCATTAATATTGCTGATCCCGGCTTTTGGTGAATCATAGAGTAATTTGAATTCAGGTTCATTGTTAAAATAGAGGGAACGATCCTGTTTAATTTTTTCCGGAAAAATATGGGTATGTGAATCAATAATCATTGCAGCTGCCCCACAATATAGAAGGTTAAATATTGAAAAATATTGCAGATCAATATATACTAAATATTTTATGTAAACAAGGATTGAATAACAGGATTTAAAAAAGGCAGCAATGAAATATTATCCCATTTTTATGGATATCAAAGAGAAAAATTGCCTTGTTGTAGGAGGTGGCAATGTCGGTATGAGAAAGGTGGCCACACTTGAAAAATGCCAGGCTAATGTCACAGTGGTAAGCCGTATATTTTCCCATGAGCATGACAGTATAAAAACAACATCCATTGTTTTTAAAAAAAAAGAGTATGAAAAAGAAGATATTAAGGGTATGTTTTTTGTATTTGCGGCTACTGCTAATGCTGAATTAAACCAGGAGATAAAAAATGATGCGGCAAAGATGGATATCCTCTGTAATATATCAGATTCCCCGGATAAAAGTGATTTTATACTTCCTTCAATAGTGGACAGAGGCGATCTTTCCATAGCTATTTCAACTTCAGGATCAAGTCCTGCCATGGCAAAGAAAATAAGAGAGGATCTTGAACACTGTTTTGGATTTGAGTATGCACACTTTTTAACTTTAATGGCAAACATACGCAAAAAACTACTGCTGTCCGAGCATGACCCTGATGGACATAAAAAGATATTCCATACTCTTATTGAAAAAGGAGTTCTTAAGTTGATCAAAGATAAGGATGAAAAAAAGATAAATTTGATTTTATATGATGTTCTTGGAAAGAGATATCTGTATCAAGATCTTATCTCTTTAAGGGGTAGTGAATAATGAATCTTCAAACAGCTGATATGGTACTTCAAATATCCGCCATGCTATACTTTACAAGCATGGCCGGATATTTTCTGTTTTTATTTAACCAGAAGCAGGTATGGCAGAAAACTTCTCTTTATGTGATTTCAACAGCTATTGTATTACATTTTATCAGCATGGTGGTTTATACCATAACAATCAGGCAGATTCCCATACAGAATCTCTCTCAGAGTTTGTCCATTGCAGCATTTTTCTTAGGGTGCATGTTTCTCTTTTTTCAATATAAATTTGATCTTAAAATTCTCGGTGTGTTTGCTTCAATATTGCTGTCTGCAACCATGCTTGTTGTATTGATACTCCCTGATGCACCCATTGAGAAAAACTCTGTGCTAAAGGGTTTCTGGCTTTATTCCCATATTATCCTTGTATTTGCCGGAGAAGCTGCTCTGGCTCTGGCATGCGGGGCAGGAATATTATATCTGCTCCAGGAGAAAGGAATTAAGGCAAAAAAACCGGGATTTTTTTTCAAACGTTTACCATCAGTTGATCTTCTCGACAGTGTAGGATATACATGCCTGACCACTGGATTTGCCCTGCTTACTATCGGGCTTATAACAGGATTTATATATGCAAAAGCCATCTGGGGAAGATTCTGGGGCTGGGATCCCAAAGAGATATTTTCTGTGGGAACATGGCTTATATATGCAGCCTTATTGCATCTTCGCCTCTATTCAGGGTGGCGGGGTCGCAAATCAGCCATAATGACTATTATAGGATTTTTAATTATTATATTTACTTTTCTCGGGGTCAATATATTGCTCGGTGGACATCATCAACCATTTACCAAATAAATTTGAAGCAGCTTTTATATAAAAAAGAAAAAAATAATGTCACAAATCATATTAATCGGCGCAAACCATAAAACAGCACCTGTTGAACTCAGGGAAAAACTCTCCTTTTCAAATGAAGAGACAATAGCTGCACTTGATTTATTAAAACAGGACAAAGATATTAAAGAGAGTCTTATATTTTCCACCTGCAATAGAACAGAAATCTTATATATTCCTGCAAGCGGTAAACAGGTCGATAAAATAATTGAATTTATCTCCCTTCAAAGAGATATAGATATATCCGAGTTTAAAAGTTCTCTCTATATATATAAAAATGATGATGCAATAAGACATATTTTCCAGGTTGCATCAAGCCTGGATTCAATGATGGTTGGAGAACCTCAAATTTTAGGCCAGATTAAAGAATCCTATCGAACTGCGGTGAGCAACAAATCGTCGGGTGTACTGCTAAATCGCCTAATGCACAAAACTTTCAGCATTGCAAAAAAAGTCAGAAAAGAGACGGGAATAGGGGATAATGCGGTTTCCATCAGCTATGCAGCCATTAAGCTTGCCAATAAAATTTTTTCAAATTTATCCCAAAAGAGTGTTATGCTGCTTGGAGCCGGTGAAATGGCTGAACTTGCTGTAGAACATTTGATATCCAATAGAGTAAAAAACATTCTGGTGGCAAATAGAACTTTTAAAAATGCTGTGAATCTAGCCCAGAAATTCAATGGCCAGGCTGTCAAATTTGAAGAGAGACAGGATGCATTAAAAGATGTTGATATTATCATCAGTTCAACCGGTGCAACAGACTATGTACTGACAAAAAAAGAGGTTAAACAGGCCATGAAAAAAAGGCATCACAACACGCTTTTTTTTATTGATATAGCTGTTCCAAGGGATATTGATCCAAAAATCAACAAAATTTCCAATGCCTATGTTTATGATATTGATGATTTAAAAAATATTATTGAATCAAATATGAACCAGCGGGAAAAAGAGACTGTCAAAGCCCAAAGATTTATAGAAGAAGCTGTGTTGAAATTCCGTAAATGGCTGGAGAGCCTTGCAATTGTACCAACTATCAAGGCTTTGAATGATAAGATATCTTCCATTGTGGAGATTGAATATGGAAAAACCATCTCAAGTTTAGACCATCTCTCCCAGCAGGATATTGACGCAATTAAACGCATGACCCAGGCCATTGCCAGCAGAACCATCCATGACCCCATCCTTTTTTTACGCAATACCGGGGATCATAGAGATGACAACCTTTATCTTAATATCAGCAGGCAGCTGTTTAATCTGGATATACCGGAAAAAGAAGATTAGCCGAATCATTTTATTCTTTACTTTTTTGTAAATCTTAAGTATAATATTCTTTATAGTTGCTCTTACTAATCTTTGATGAAGGACAAATATAATGAAAACAAAAGATTTGGAATTTTTTAAAAATCTTTTAAATGACAGGCTTCAAGAACTGCTTTCCAATGCCGACGGCACAGTAACCGGAATGACCAAGCAAAAAGAAAATTTTCCTGATCCAACTGACAGGGCTTCCCATGAATCTAATAGAAGTTTTGAGCTGCGTATCAGGGATAGAGAACATAAATTGATCAAGAAAATCAAAAAAACTCTTTCACGTATTGACAATGAGTCATTTGGTATATGTGAAACATGTGAAGAAGAGATTTCCATTAAACGTCTTCAAGCAAGACCTGTAACAACTCAGTGCTTTGATTGCAAAAAACGTGAAGAGGAAATGGAAAAGGCTCTTGGCATCTAATCCGTACAAGATAGTTCATTGATTGATCTTCATATACATTCAACAGCTTCAGATGGATCACTCTCCCCTCTTGAAATTCTAAATCTGGCAGAAAAAATAAAACTCAGAGCTATTTCCATAACTGATCATGATACCATTGACGGTGTCAGAGAAGTTATAGAACATCCTATATCCACCGGTCCTGAATTTATTACCGGGGTTGAAATTTCCTGCGAGCCCCCTGGTGAATTCAAGGATGTGGGAAGTGTCCACCTTCTTGGATATGGATTCAGTATTTATGATAAAAATCTTAATACCATTCTTGATAAGGCAAAAAAAGCCAGGGATCAAAGAAATCCTGCAATAATTAAAAGATTAAACAGTCTTGGATTCAGCCTGACCATGGAACAGGTTGAACAACGTTTTGGTGCTGATCAGACAGGCCGCCCCCATATAGCAGAACTTATGAAAGAAAAAGGATATGTTAAAACTTTTAAAGAAGCCTTTGATAAATACCTTGGCAAGGAATGCCCTGCCTATGTGGATAAATACAAAGTATCCTGCTCAAAGGCAATCAGGACAATCCTGGAAGCTGGAGGGATACCCATACTTGCACACCCTGGATTGTTGACCTTTCATAAAAGCCATGAGGTTGAAGATTTTATTGACACCTTTGTAACTTACGGGCTAGCGGGCATGGAGGTTTATTATACAGGGCATGATGATTCATTGACATCTTTTTTCCAAAAGCTTGCAAAACAGAAGAACCTGATGGTCACAGGCGGTTCTGATTTCCATGGAGAATTTAATAAGGGTGTTGCAATGGGGAGTGGTCTTGGTAATCTCAAAATAGATTACTCTCTGTTTAAGGCATTAACTGTGCAGATAGAAAAAACTAAAGAAAAATATTCTAATTTAAACACCCTGGAGAATAATATCGGGTATTCATTTAAAGATAAATCATTGATAAATACAGCCCTTTGTCACAGATCCTTTTTAAATGAAAACCAGGATTCGTGTACAATGAATAATGAGCGCCTTGAGTTTCTTGGAGATGCAGTTTTAGGGCTTTGTATAGGACATCTTTTGATGGACAAAAATCCTTCTAAAAATGAAGGAGAACTTTCAAAATTGAGATCCAATCTTGTCAGTGAACCTGCCCTGGCAGATATGGCAAGATTTATTGATCTTGGCAGGTTTATCAAGCTTGGAAAAGGTGAAATGCTCTCCAGAGGGTTTGATAAAAATTCAATCCTGTCCGATGCCTTTGAAGCGGTTATTGCAGCTGTTTACCTTGATGCAGGCTTTAAAAAAGTTTATCAGTTGACCCATGATCTTTTCAGTCAGATCTTTGAAAAAATCATGTCAACTGAAAAAATCATTGATTATAAAAGTATGCTGCAGGAACTGGTGCAGGACAAGGGACCTGAAACACCACAATATAAAGTTCTTAAGGAGATCGGCCCTGATCATGACAAAACTTTTGAAATCAGTTTAAGCCTTTTGGGTGTTGACTCCAAAGGTCTTGGTAAAAATAAAAAAACAGCAGAGCAGGATGCTGCAAAAAAAGTTTTAAAGATTCTTAATAAAAAAATGTCCTGATGGTTGAATCCATGGTCAAACCTCTAGTGATACCTCTATTTATCCCCCATTCAGGATGCCCTCATCAATGTGCATTCTGTAATCAGTCCATAATTACAAATCAAAAATCAAACCTTCCTGACAAAGATCAAATTGATGATATTATCACTCAATATCTGCAATATAAAGGAAAGCGGGAAAGAGTAGAGCTGGCCTTTTTTGGAGGAAATTTTCTGGGATTATCCCACAAAGATATCCTCAAACTGCTTAAAACAGTTAATCCCTATATCATTAACAACAAAATTGATGGTGTAAGATTTTCCACCCGCCCCGAAACTATTAATCCGCAGACACTTGACCTTATCAGACCCTTCAAGATCTCTGCCATTGAACTTGGTGTCCAGTCCATGAATGACAGTGTTTTGTTAAAATCAAGAAGAGGGCATACTGCCGGGGATACAATCAAAGCAGTAGAGCTTCTTCAAAAATATTCTTTTAAAATCGGGGTTCAGGTTATGGCGGGTCTGCCCGGAGACCATGAGGATTCACTGTTAAAAAGCACAAGACAGGTCACAGAACTCAAACCTGATTTTGCAAGGATTTATCCTTTGATGGTTTTAAAGGGCAGCCTTATGGAACAATGGTATAAAAAGGGTTTATACCAGCCTTTAAGACTTGAAGAGAGTGTAAAGTTTGTAAAACAGATGTATCAAATATTTAAGGCAGCTAACATTGATGTTATTCGTATGGGATTGCAGGCATCGGATATGATAGAAAATGAGTCAATGGTGCTTGCAGGCCCATGGCATCCAGCCTTTGGCCATCTTGTTTTTTCCCGGATTTTTTACGATATGATTTGCAGAAAAATAGATCAAAGCCCTGAACTGTTAAAAGCTGAAAACCTGATTTTAAATGTGCACCCCAAATCAGAGTCACGCCTTCGGGGTGATAAAAACAGTAATCTAAAAAAACTTAAATTACGTTATCCAGGGATCGATTTTCTGGTTGATTCAAATAACCCAATGCAAGAAAATGATTCTGTAGGTATAAAGCCTTTATAACGTAGTTCTATTGGGTTGAAAAAACTACCCGTTCCGGCATTTTTACCTTCCAGTCGCTTGGATGGAACTTGCAATACCCTGAAGGGCAGAAACCAGGTTTTAAGGTTGGCTCCACTGGAAGCGGTAGCAGACCTTTACAATCCTTGACAAACAAAAACCCGATAAAATATATAATACCCCCACCAGATGTGTGAACAGGAATTCTATTCTTCAAATATGTTGAATAACTGCTCTCAGATTTGGTTATATTTATGATTTCACTTTGAATTGCAATTTTTAAATTGACTTTCCATAACAAATTGAATAGTGCAGTAATTACTATAAAGTAAAAAATAAAAAGTTAATATAGATAAAGTTTCCTTGTTTAGATGAGAATATCGGAATAGATGGAAAATAATTCCACCTATCACAACCAATATCATAGAAAATTTTCCATATATTAATACTGTTATGTCCTCATTCTAAAACTTTGCATTGGAGAAGGGGCGTTGTACATATGAAAATTAAAAAGCATGTATTCACCTGGGAATCAGACGAATCTCAAAAGATATTTCTAAAATACCATAGGAGGGTTCCCGAACAGGTACAAATTGAAGTAAAAAAAATAATTGAATGCTTTCAGCTAAAGGCTCCGGGCAAGGTTCTCGATGTAGGCTGTGGCTTGGGCTATCATTTGATGGCTTTTGAGCAGTATGGATTTTCTGGTGTGGGGATTGATATTTCTGATTATATAATTAAAGAAGCCATGAAGAACTGCAAGGATTGCAGCTTTTGCGAGATAATTAAGATGCGTGCTTCTGAAATACACTGAAAAAACGAATTTGATTTCGTTTATGCTATAGGTGTGCCAATTGGTTTCATGGATGAAATTGAACTACAGTACCATATTAAGAAAATGTGGGGAGCCGTTAAGTCAAACGGGATATTTCTTCTAAATGTACCATATTCATTAGAATCGGCTATCGAAGAGATGCCAGTGAATAAGTGGGAAATAATAGAAGGTAAATATTCGCTTACTGACAAACGCATCGTAAATGAAAATGTAAAGCGAGAACATTGTGTTATTATAGATCCTTCCTCTGACCAAATAGATGAGTGGTTTGAAGAACAACGTTATTTTTATGGAAATGAAATTTTGGATCTATTGAAACGATGCGGTGTGAAGGAGGCGATAGGGCTCATTGATATTGATGGTAAGGTTGCCGCTAATGGTGAGAATGCCAAGTTTTTTATTGCAAGAAAAAATCAAACATAACAGGGTTTTTGCAGCGGAGCGCAAAAAGCGTGCACCCGCTGAAAAGCGACGTTCGCTTTCAAAACCTTTCAAAATCTTGACTTAGAAACGTTATGACGTTATAGTGTTGGTATTAACAATTAGGAGGTAGAATTATGACAACATTATCAAAACGCTCAACCATATATTTAGATCCAACACTTCATCATGCATTACGACTTAAAGCTCTTGAAACATCCTGCTCAATGTCTAAAATAATTAATGAAGTGTTGAGAGAAGCCCTTGCCGAAGATGCTAACGATCTCTCTGTATTTGACGAAAGAAAAGACGAGTCTTTAGTGAGCTATGAGCAAATGCTCAAGAGGCTTAAACAAAATGGGCGTATATAAGATTTTTTTCAAAAAATCAGTTTGGAAAGATTTTAAATCTATTCCAGATAAAGATTTAACGAAAATTCTTGCTTGCATTGAATCTCTTGGCGAAAACCCACGTCAATCAGGATGTAATAAGTTGAGTGGACAAGAAAAACATCGTTTAAGATATGGACAATACCGTATTATCTATTCTATTCAAGATAAAGAACTTTCTATTTGGATAGTTAAGGTTGGAAACCGAAAGGATGTATATAGCTAAAGCGAACGAATAAGGATTGTGTGAGGAACGAACCACAATCTTATCCGGTGGTTGGACAAGCCCGGTAGAATTTGTATTAATGTCTATTTATAAGAAAACTTTAAAGGATATATTTAAAAACGATTACTTTAATATAGGGAGTCTGTTTTTAGTTAACTCGAGTATAATCCATCAATGCAGTAGACCACAAGGGGCAGCTTTGCCACCCCTTGTTCCCTCGCTGCGCTCGGTGGACACTGATCTCAATCGTTCTGTGCTTCCTACAAAATTGTGACGTTAAAGAATTAAAAAAATAGTATTGCGCATTGCGCACAATGCTGTATAATATATCTATGATAAAAACTTTCAAACACAAAGGACTGCGGAAATTCTTTGAAAATGGTAATTTGGCTGGCATTCAGCCTGGGCACCGGCAAAAACTTCGACTTCGACTTATAGCTCTCGACACTGCTACTTGTATTGAAGATATGAATACTCCAGGCTGGCGGCTCCACAGTTTGAAAGGTGATCACAAAGGATTATGGGCGATTGATGTCAATCGAAACTGGCGTATCATTTTTAAATTTAAAGATGGTAATGCCTATATTGTAGACTATGAGGATTATCACTAATGGTTATGTATAACCCACCCCATCCAGGGGAATTCATCAAAGATGTATATTTGGAGCCGTTGGGAGTGACCCCAAGAGGTGTTGCATTGCGGCTTAAAGTTGCACCTTCGACTTTTTCTAGGCTTATAAAAGGACAGAGTTCAATTAGCCCTGGCATGGCTCTGCGCCTATCCAAATGTTTGGGTCGCAGCCCAGAAAGCTGGCTTCTTATGCAGGATAGTTATGATTTATGGCAAGTTAAACAAAACGTTGATCTCTCAAACATAGAACCTCTGACAATACCAGCGTAACCCTCCAATTCAAAATTGCACAGAACAAGCCGCCGGAGGTGATGAAGTGCTTGATCCTTGCGGGGAATTTTGACAGATTAAATTCCTTTTTTAAAAAGATCTTCAGGATCAGATGCTGTGTCTGGTTTGGAGGTGTGTTCAGTTGGTACGGTACCCTCTTTAAAACATTCAAAAATTGTCTTTTCCGACTCTTTGATGGGAAGCAGCCCTGTTTTAGCATCAATTTTAGCAAAAACAATACCCTCGGGAACATTAAACGTCTTTGCAGGTTTTCCTTTAAGAATATTTTTCATAAAATCAAGCCAGATCGGGCTTGCTGCCCTTGAACCTGTTTCTGATTTTCCCATGGGGGCTTCCTGATCAAGTCCAACCCAGACTCCTGTTGTGTATCTTGGTGTATAACCCAGAAACCAGGCATCAAAAAGATTATTGGTTGTACCTGTTTTCCCTGCCACCGGGCGTTTAAGGGCCTTAATCCGCCAGCCTGTTCCTGACTGGACAACACTCTCCAGAATATTAGTCATTATATAGGCAGTACTCATATCAATGACTTTTTTACGAATCAATTTGGAAGCCTCTAATAATTTCCCGTCCCGATCGTAAATTTTTGTAATAAATACCGGTTCTATCAAATATCCAAGATTGGAAAACACAGAGTAGGCATTGACAATTTCAAGCAGAGACAGTCCTGATGATCCAAGTGCAATGGAAAGATCACGATTCATATTTGATTTAATGCCAAGTCTGCGGGAGTAATCAATAATATAATCTATCCCTATTTCTTGAAGGATTTTTATGGTTATAACATTCCTTGATTTTACAAGGGCTTGACGGAAAAGGGTCGGGCCGAAGAATTTTTCTTTATAGTTATGGGGTTTCCAGATAAAGTCACGTTTTGTATCTTCGTAAACAACAGGCGAATCAATGATCACACTGGCAGCTGTATATCCCTTATCAAGAGCAGCAGCATAAATTACTGGTTTAAAGGCACTTCCTGGCTGACGCCGGGATTGATATGCCCTGTTAAACTGACTGTCTCTGTAATCGCGCCCACCTATCATTGTTTTAACGTGACCTGTTTCTGCTTCAATACTTAACAGTGCTGACTGGGCAACGGGTTCCTGTTCCAGAGAGAATTCAAGTTCATTATCTTCAACAATATCATTCAGCAGTTTAACCTCAATGATATCACCTGGTTTAAAAACCTGGGAAGGTTTTGTGATTTTGGTCTCATAATAAGCAATTTCAGGATCGGGTTCTCTTGCCCATGTCATAGTTTCAAGTTTAATGACTCCTGTAAAATCACCTACTCTTACATTGGTGAGGCTGTTTTCATCATCAACATTGAGTACGACTCCCTTATAACTCTCTCCTTTTTCTAACAATTGATTTCCTCTTTCTTTGGAAACTTTTGCGCAGAAATCTTCTATTTGAAGAGCAGGGATATTTTTTAAAGGACCTCGATAACCTGTTCTCCTGTCAAGTTCAATCAAACCTCTGTTTACAGCATCTCTTCCTATTTTCTGAAGTTCAATATTAACGGCTGTGTGTATCTGCAGACCCTGGGTGTATATGGCATTTTTACCATAATGTTTTTCAACATATCTTCTGACATGCTCTGTATAACAGGGCACTCTCTCTATGAACCAGTTTTTACGTGGTTTTATATCAAGTTTAAGATCAATGGCTTCTGTAACTTCAAGATTAGTGATATGACCATCTTCTTTCATCCTGTTGAGCACATAAATCTGTCGCTGTTTTGCCCGTTTGGGAAATCTGAACGGGGAATATCTGCTGGGAGCCTGGGGCAGACCTGCCAGCATTGAGCACTCTGCAAGATTAAGATCTTTTACATGTTTCCCAAAATAATTTTCAGCTGCAGATTCTACACCATATGCCCCGTGTCCAAGATATATCTGATTTAAATAGAGATAAAGAATTTCATCTTTTGTAAATTTGTTTTCAATTCTGTATGCAAGAATCGCCTCTTTGAGTTTTCTTTTATATGTTCGTTCCGGTGTCAGTAAAAAAGACTTTGTGACCTGCTGGGTAATGGTGGAGCCACCCTGAACAATGGTACCGGCTTGAAAATTTTTAATAAATGCTCTGACTATGGAGACCATATCAATACCGGGATGTTCTCTGAACCTTGAGTCTTCTGCAGCAACAAAAGCTTTTATCAACTCTTCGGGCATCTGGGACAGGGGGATAACAATTCTTCTCTGTTTATAAAATTCACCGATTTTTCTTCCATCATCGGAAAATACGCTTGTAACAGTGGCAGGGCGGTAATCTTTTAATGTGTTGATTTTAGGAAGATCCTGGATCAAATAGTAGTAAAGTCCGGCAATACCTGCACAACTTAAAAAGCCTGTGAAAACAAAAAGAATAAAAACCCATTTAAAAATAACAAGGATAATACTCCTCTGTTTTTTTTTTCCTCTTTGCTTTAAAATTTTTGTTTTGTTTTTTTGTTTTACCATTGCAACCTGAATCAGCAGTCAAAATTTATATTTTTTTTTGAAAGCTTATTAACAAATTATTTGCCTTATGGCAATACTTAGTGCCCGGCCAAAAACCGCCAATTTGCACGATTACGGTGAGACACTATTTACGCATTGATAAAGGAATTTGCCATTTTGACAGAACCAAGGTATATATCAGGCAGTTTTGATTCAATGGGTTTACCTGATATATAGGTAAAAAAATTATTATCCCAGTTCCCCTGATCAATACTGATGACAATATTTAAAATTTTATTAAACTCTTTATTATTCTCAAGCAGAGCTGCCTTCATTTTATCTGAAAAATTAATATATTCCAAAATATCTTCCATTTTACAGTCAAGCATGACATCCATCAGAGAAAAAAGTCCAAGGGTAAAGAGTTCATCCTCTGTTAAATCAGTCTTAAAAATTCTACCAAATTTTTCACACATGTTGGCTCTTATTAAACAAGTCCGGACTAATTCATTGGGCTTGCCTGAATTTAAATCCGATATTACAATGATTTTAATAAATTTCCTGAGTTCATCTATACCAATAAAGGTTATGGCCTCTTTAACAGTATCAATGGGATTGATCCTGGTAAAATATGCAGAATTAATGAATCTTAATAATTTAAAGGAAATTGCTGCATCATTTTTAATGAGTTCCTCTGTTTTTTCTATATTTAATTCTTCTCTTCCCATTTCATTTATCAATTCTAATTTTGTTATTTGACTTGATGCAATACTTTTTGTTGATAACATTTCAGGTTTAGAGAAAAAATATCCCTGGAACAGAGTAAAATCCATCTCTTTTGCCAGTTCAAATTCATCATAGGTTTCAATTTTTTCTGCAAGAAGAGTTAAATTATTATATTTGGATTTAATCTGTTCCACAATATCCACAAGATTATTTAAAGAAGTCTCTTTTATATCAAATTTAATAATTGTACTCAATTCCATCATTGGGTGAAATTTTTTATGATAAACAAAATCATCCAGAGCAATGGCAAATCCTTTTTCCTTAAAAAGAGAAAGTGCTGAAATTATATCCTTGTCAGGCTCAATGTTTTCTAAAACTTCAACAATAAAATGTTCTTTGGGAAGGAGCAGTGGAATTTTCTGGAGAATTAATTCTTTTGTAAAATTTATCAGTCCTTGCTTGCCGTCAAGGATTGCATTAAAATCAAAGGGGGAAAAAATCTTTGATAAAAGAGTTGAAGTGGCAACATTCCCGTCAATTCCGGGAAATGCATTTTCAATTCCATTCCTGAATAAAAGTTCATACCCGAAAACTTTTTTTTCTACAGTGAAAATCGGGTGCCTTGCCATGAATACTTCCATTGTTCACCCTTTGTTAAGATTCCGCCAACTTTGGACTTCAATGAATTCTCCCACAATAAAATCAAATATAGACTACATATGCAACCATACCACGCAGATGTCAATAAATAAAATAATTCGACAGGCTGTTACATAATGCAAATTTTTCCAAGTTCAAGGCGGGAAATAAATTTAACCACAGGCATACATGCAGTATGTGAGCATAAAGCTCCTCTTCGAGCCCGAGGATTAAATTTATTTTTCCAACGCTGAAATTGGGGAAATTGGGGTTGTGTAACAGCCTGTCGACACCTGATGCATGGGCTTTGCCAGGGGGTAAGATTGCAACCAACCGTGGGCTGTTGACAGAACTGCATAGTGAATCAGAACCTGCTGCATTTCAAGACAGCATTGAAATTAGTTTGGTTTCTGTTGAGATCATAGAATAATTTTTTAAATTTGACTTTTTTAACAATATCGGTTATTTAAATGCGTCTAAAGTGATGAGTTTTAAGGAGTTAGACCGCATTATGATAAAACTTGATTTTGAAAAAACCAATGGATTGATCCCTGCCATTGCCCAGGATTATAGGTCAGGAGAAGTACTGATGCTGGGGTTTATGAACAGCCGGGCTTTTGAAAAAACCATAGAGACAAAAAAGGCTACATATTTCAGCCGATCAAGACAGGCTTTATGGACAAAAGGAGAAATCTCTGGTCATGTGCAGAATGTTAAGGAAATCCGGGTGGACTGTGACAATGATACCATCCTTTTAAAGGTGGATCAGGTTGGTGGGGCGGCATGCCATAAAGGCTATAAGAGCTGTTTTTTTTCAAAAGTTCAAGAGAGTGATTTAAAAATAGTGGAATCAAAAGTCTTTGATCCCAAAAAGGTATATAAAAAGTGAAAAAAATATTGAAACTTGGAATCCCAAAGGGGAGCCTTCAAAATGCAACAATCAATCTTTTTAAAAGATCTGGCTGGAAAATAAATGTGGAAGGCCGAAGTTATTTTCCTGACATCAATGATGATACAATTGAATGTGCCTTATGCAGGGCGCAGGAGATGTCCATCAATGTGGAAAGCGGTATCATTGATGTAGGATTGACCGGCCTTGACTGGGTTGCTGAACATGAATCAGATATACATGTAGTATGTGATCTCATCTATTCTAAAGTGAGTGCAAGCCATGCAAGATGGGTGATTGCCGTTGCAAAGGACTCTCCCGTAAAAAAACTTGAGGATCTTCGAGGAAAAACCATCTCCACAGAACTTGTAAAATTTACCAAACGGTTTTTTAAAGAAAGAAAAATTGATGTAAACGTAAAATTTTCCTGGGGCGCCACAGAAGCCAAGATTGTTTCAGGTCTTGCTGATGCCATTGTTGAAATTACTGAAACTGAAAGTACCCTCAGAGCTCACAACTTAAAAGTAATCCATGACATAATGAAGACAAATACTCAATTGATTGCAAACAGGCAAGCCTGGGCTGACCCTAAAAAGAAAAAAAAAATAGAACAGATTGCAATGCTGCTGCAGGGAGCTCTGGTGGCAGAAAAGCTTGTGGGAATTAAGATGAATGTCCCTGAAAACAAAATTGAACAAATTGTATCTCTTCTTCCAAGCCTTAACGCACCCACGGTGGCATCTTTATATCAATCTGACTGGTTTTCCGTGGAAACTGTCATTGATACAAGGCAGGTTCGTGATTTGATTCCGCAACTGCTCAAAGCTGGTGCAGAAGGAATTATTGAATATTCATTAAATAAGGTGCTTTAAATGAAACCTGCTGTTAGATGTGAAAAGATAACACCTTTCATTGTTATGGAGATAATGGAAAAGATCCATAAAATGGAAAAATCAGGTATTGATGTTATCCACATGGAAATCGGGGAGCCTGACTTTAATGTGCCGGAATGTGTTAATCAAGCCGCTGTTGACGCGTTGTCAGCAAATGCTACACACTATACCCACAGCCTCGGTGATATAAGGCTTCGAGAAGCCATAAGTCAGTATCATAAAACAACATATAACACTATCATTGATCCAGGCCAGGTTCTGATTACATCCGGTACTTCCCCTGGTATGCTGCTTCTGTTTTCTGCACTTTTAAATCCAGGTGATGAAGTTATCATTTCTGATCCCCATTATGCATGTTATGCAAATTTTATAAATTATGTACAGGGTGTTCCTGTCACTGTCCCAGTCTTTGAAGAAGAGGGTTTTATCTATATTCCCCAGGCAATACAAGATAAAATAACCTCAAAAACAAAGGCAATTTTTATTAATTCTCCCTCCAACCCGACAGGCAATGTTATTTCACAAGAAAGAATGCAGCAGATTGTGAATGTTGCAAAAGAGAACAACCTTTATGTGATTTCAGATGAAATTTACCATGGGCTGGTATATGAAGGCCAGGAGCATTCAATATTTGAATTTACAGACAAAGCCTTTGTATTAAACGGGTTTTCAAAACTTTTTGCCATGACAGGATTGCGCCTTGGCTATTTAATAGCACCACCTGAATTTGTACGGGCTTTGCAGGTACTTGAACAAAATTTCTTTATCTGTGCCAATTCAGTTATTCAGCTCGCAGGTATTGCAGCCTTGAAATATGCTCATAAAGAGACTGAAGAGATGAAAGCAACCTATAATAAACGCCGCATCTATGTAATTGAGCGATTAAAAGAGATGGGTCTCGGGATTACCATTGAACCCACAGGTGCATTTTATATCTTTGCCAATGCAAAACATATTTCAAATGATTCCCTCAGCCTTGCCCATGATATCCTGGAAAAAGCCCATGTGGGAGTATCTCCTGGAATTGATTTTGGAGAACATGGAGAAGGATATTTAAGATTTTCCTATGCAAATTCAATGGAAAACCTTGAAATCGGACTTGACCGCATGGAAGGGTATTTGAAAAATTTATAATGATTATTAAAAATGTTAAATTTGTCAAAAGTGCTGTAAAACCACACCATTATCCTGAACATGATTTGCCTGAAATAGCATTTGCCGGGCGTTCCAATGTGGGTAAATCATCTTTGATCAACAGTTTGATTCAAAGAAAAAATATGGTGAAAACAAGTTCACAACCTGGCTGTACCCAGCTTGTCAATTTTTTTTTAATCAATGAAATCTTATCTTTTGTGGATCTTCCAGGATATGGATATGCCAAAGTTTCAAAAAAAATCAGGGCTCAATGGCAGCCAATGGTGGAACAATACCTCTCCTTTCGCAAAAATCTTTTAGGGTTGATTTTATTGATAGATATCAGACGAGATCCCAAAAAAGAGGAGTTTGATTTGATGGACTGGCTTGAAGCCCATGAAATGCCGTACCTTGTAATTTTAACAAAATCTGATAAATTATCAAAAACTAAACAGAACAAACGGCTTTTATCCATTTGTTCACAGTTAAAAAGAGATGAAAACGAGGTCATCCTCTTTTCTACGAGAACCAAAAAAGGGAGAGACACTATCTTGGACGAAATTGACAATTTAATAGAGTGGCATGATGAATAAGAAAAAACAAGAAGATATCCAATCAGGATTTGTGGGAATCATAGGCGCCCCCAATGCAGGAAAATCAACCCTGCTTAATCAGGTTCTTGGCCAGAAAATTTCCATTACATCAAAAAAACCTCAGACAACCAGGGATAGAATTCTTGGTATAATAAACAGACCGTTATCCCAGATCATTTTTGTTGATACTCCAGGAATCCATAAAAGTACAAGTCTGTTAAACAGAAGGATTATTGATCAGGCCATTATGGCTCTCGAAGATGTGGATATTATCCTTTTTATGGTTGATGCTTCAAACAGGAATTATTCAGCTGAAAAATTAATAATTTCCCAATTAAATAAATCAACAAAGCAGGTTGTTCTTGCATTAAACAAAATTGATTTGACAAAAAAGGCTATAATTTACAGCCTTGTTGAAGAGTTCCGGAAAATGTATGATTTCAAGGTGATTATCCCAATTTCAGCTAAAAAAAATCTTCAAATAAAAAATCTTCTTGAAGAAGTTGAAATTTTACTGCCCAGGGGTCATAGGCTGTTCCCGGAAGAGACATTTACTGATGTATCTGAAAAATTTATGGTTAAAGAGATAATACGGGAAAAAGTTTTTAGAATGACTGGAATGGAAATCCCCTATTCCAGTGCTGTTACTGTGGACTCATTTGCAGTGGAGAAAAAACTCATTGTAATACATGCCAGCATCCATGTTGTCAGAAATTCTCAAAAAGGCATTATCATAGGGAAAAAAGGTTCCATGCTGTCAAAAATAGGTTCAAGAGCAAGAAAAGATATTGAACAGATGACAGGGCAAAAGGTTTTGCTTAAACTTTTTGTTAAAGTTACAAAGAACTGGATTGGCAATGCAAAAATGTTGAACGAATTTGGTTATTAAACCCATGGATGTCAACTTGATATTCACAGATGATGAATTCATTAAAAAAGAGCGGGATAAAGCAAGAAAACTTCGCTCAAGTCAATGGTGGAAGCGAAAACGCTCTTCAGGCATTTGCCACTATTGTGAAAACAATTTTATACCCAATGAACTTACAATGGATCATGTTATTCCCCTTTCACGGGGTGGAGAATCCCAAAAGTTTAATCTTGTGCCATGCTGCAAAGAGTGCAATACAAAAAAGAGGCAGTTTCTACCCTTTGAGTGGGAAGAGTATATGACTTTCCTTAAAAAATAGGCAACCAGGCAATATTTTCCTGCCCATCTTTTATTTTTTAAACTTCAAATTTATTTTTTATTACAGAGCCTGTGAATGGTTTGCGCATGCCACTCCCCTCGACCGGAAAATGTTGGCTGGTTTAACTTAACCAAATGGGCAGCAATTTGACCGAATGTAACACCCTCGTCTCTCATGGTGTAAATAATATTCATGACAGTTTCACGCTCAAGAAGTTTACCATTGGCTGAAGCAGTTTCAGCACTCTTTTTTTCAACTATTTTTTTTCTTCTTCGAATAACTGGTTTAACAGATTTTACAGGTTTAACAGATTTCACTGGTTCTACTGATTTAACAGGTTCTTCTGATTTAACAGGTTCTACAGGTTTCACAGGTTTGATATTTTTAACAGGAGAGTTGCTGGATGTTTTACTTGGAACTGAAGTTTCAGGTTTTAATTTTGGAGATGTTACATAATGATTTTCAAAAGTTTCTTTGACAGTTTTCTCTTTTTCAGGTGCTGCCTCCTGCAAAGGAGCGATATTAAGATGTTTTAAAATTCTTTCAACCGCATTAACCTGGCGTTCTAACATATTGGCTGTTTTTTGCTGAGCTTTTATTATCTCTTTCTGATTTTTACCCAGGGTTTCAATATGGCTGCTCAAGGTTTCAATGGTTTCAGCCAGCATGGATGTAACTAGATTGTCATCTGCTGAAACCTGGTTACCTTTCTGGGGCTGCATAGGTGGCCTTTTCATCTGCTGATTTCTGCTGTTTTGATAACCTCCATAGGAGTGAAATCTTGAATTGGTGTAATGATGAGAGCTATCATAACTTTTACGTGTTTTCTGGGGACGTTGTTTTTCAGCCTGACCATTACGAAGGTTTTGTAAAAAATCATTCATTTAATTAATATCCTTCCTGAAGTATTTAATATTGTCAAACATGGAACTGCCAAATTTGACGATAAATATATTTTTTTTTTGACCATTGATTTTAAAAGATAGCTTTGAAAGCAATCTTTGCTTATCTTCTTTTATTTTCAGGTTTTTGTCAAGTTTTACTTTTTATTTTCATTAAAGAACAATGAAGAACAATATTGCAATAAGCATACCATGACATTTAACATCCTAACAGCCCCTGTTTTAAGGAGTTTTATAAAACAGATTGTAGAGTGTCGGTTATAAAGCTTTCTTTTTATAACTTTTTTTGCATAATTTTAGAACATTTATTGCTCAATTATCTCTTAACAGCCTTATAATTGACACCAAACTATATATTTTTTGACGCCAAAATAAATTGATTCTAATATTTAAATGCAGCAAAAACTAATGTCGGGGTGTTTCATTTGTCGGATTTAAATGATTTTTGAATTTTAATTATTTGAAACATGATTGCCTTTATGGTAATTTGTGCAATAAAATTTAAGAAAAGTATAAAAAAAACATAAGGTATATAAACAATGATTGAAAATAAAAATTATAAAACAAATTATAAAATTGAGAATCCAGATATTGTAAAAACTGATCTTATAGAGCCTGTTCCATATGCTTATAAATCCAAACGCAGCATTGATATAATCATAAAACAGCCTGAATACACCTCGGTATGCCCCATGACAGGCCTGCCGGATAACGGCTGTATCACAATAAAATACAGGCCTGATGCAACCATTGTAGAACTTAAATCACTGAAATATTATCTGTTGCAGTTTAGAAATGTAGGCATGTTTTATGAACATGTAGTCAATAAAATCCTTGACGATCTTGTAGAGGTGTTACAACCTTTGAAAATGGAAATCACAGGTGAATTCACACCAAGAGGCGGTATCAGCTCCATTGCCACTGCACTCTATGAAAAAGAATAAATAGTGCCCGACACTAAAGACTCAATTTATACTGGTTTCAAACTCTTTTATGAGCTCAATTATCTGATTTTTTGAGTTAATGGAAGACATTTTTTTTCTAAAAGCAGAACATCCGGGCATTGCCTTTACAAACCATGAGAGCCTGCTGCGAAGCATTTTACAGGCAGGTTCCTCTTCAAAATAATCAACATACATTTTAGTCAAAGATTCCATTGCCCTGAAAATTTCATAATTTGAAGAACTTTCATAAGACCCGGTTTCCAAAAAATCATCAATCTGGGAGGGAAGGAACGGATTGATCATGGCAGCCCGGCCAACCATGACACCATCACAGCCTGTTGATTCCAGCATCCTGCCTGCATCTTCAACACTGTTAATATCACCATTGCCAATAACAGGGATTGCCATTTGCTTTTTAAGTTTTGAAATTAAATTCCAGTCTGCCCTGCCTTTAAATCCCTGACCTGCAGTCCTTGGATGCATTATAACGGCATCCACTCCACAATTTTGAGCAATTTGAGCAATTTGAAAAGCCTGTTCACCTGAATGGTCCCATCCTGAGCGTAATTTAACTGTCAAAGGCAGGTTTGTTGCCTCTCTAACAGCTGACAAAATTGCTTTGGTGAGTTCAGGCTCTTTCATTAATGCAACTCCTGCTCCCTGTTTAACAACTTTCTTCACACTGCACCCAAAATTAATGTCTAAAATGCTGGCAATTTTAAGATTGTGTATAAATTTTGCTCCTTTTGCCATTGATTCAGGATCACCACCAAATATTTGAACCGACAGGGGCTGTTCCTCTTTTTGAGAAGTCAGCAGGTTTAAAGTGTTTTTTGAGTTATAAAAAATTCCTTTGGCACTTATCATTTCAGAACAGACAACAGAACATCCGCACTTTTTTACAAGGAGCCTGAAAGGAAGATTGGATATTCCTGCAAGGGGAGCTAAGAAAGTTTTCCCATGAATTGTTAAATTTTTAATCTGCATCGGAATCAACAGCAGATCTATCCAGCATCATCAGGTTCATGGTTCTTTTTAAAACCGGGAAAATCAATAATGTTGCCTTGCTGTTTTTCCTGTGAGCCCATTTTATCCGGCAGTTTTTTATCATACAGATTTTTACTTTTGGATAAAGGCAGCTCTTCCACAGGGCTTTCAACCTTTGTGATTTTCATTTTTTTACCATTCATATGAAAATCATCACCATTGATATAATCATCTTTTAAAATCCATGTGACCACCTGTAAAGGAATCTGGAACATAAGAAATTTTACATGGTACCAGTCCTTTTTAGCATCGGGAAGTATACTTTCCACCCTAGCAAAGGATACAGGAGCATCTTCAAGATGAATCAATACAACATCATTAATAGTGGCCATTGCTACCCCCGTTTGCTCTGTTTTTTCTTGTTAATTTTTTTTATATAACATAATCTTTCCATAACCGCCACGGCAGATCTTTATTTTCACCTTGGTCTGCCACAAAACTAAAGAATAAAAAAAGATGATAATTCTAAATATTTGTTATAACTTCCAGTGATAATTTTGCATCACTTTCATAGGAATTAAAAGAGTGGATAATGTATGAGTTCTGTTTTAAAAAAAAAATGGATGGTTTTTTCCCTTGTTGCTACATCGATTTTCATGTCAACCCTGGATTCGAGTATTGTTAATATTGCACTTCCATATATTATGCAGGATTTAAAAACAGATCTGCAAACTATTCAGTGGGTGGTATTAATTTATCTGATTGTGGTTTCCTGCCTTTTATTAAGTTTTGGCAGGCTTTCAGACATTAAGGGCAGAAAATCTGTATATGTAATAGGCTTTGCCATATTTACAGCAGGCTCTTTATTCTGCAGTGTTGCTCCAGGTCATCAAACTTTAATTATTGCAAGGGCGTTACAGGGGTGTGGAGCCTCAATGCTTATGGCATGCTCCCCTGCCTTGATTGTAGATGTCTTTCCTGCAAAAGAGAGGGGGAAAGCACTTGGAATGATAGGAGCAGTAGTTGCCGCAGGATTGACAACAGGCCCTGCAGTAGGGGGTGTTCTCCTGGAATATCTCTCCTGGCGGTATATTTTTTATATCAATATTCCAATTGGACTTGCAGCAGCCTTTGGTGCCCTGTCTGTTTTAAAAGGTGATTATGCGGTAAAAGGCAGTGATGAGCCCATGGATAAGGCAGGAAGTTTTCTTTTGATTATAAGTTTATCAAGCCTGATTGTTTTTGTGACACAACTGTCCCGATGGGGGCTTATTTCAATTTCATCCCTTTTCTTTGCCGGAGTATGTGTTCTGGCAGGTATTGGTTTTGTACTGAATGAAAAAAAGACAGAATTTCCTCTGTTTGATATGAATCTTTTAAAAATAAAACTGTTTTTGTTTCCAGTGATCTCTTCAGCTGTTTTATTTGCAGCTCTTTTTGTTATCATCTTTATGATGCCTTTTTACCTGACATATCCATGTGGTTTTTCTGCATCTAAAACAGGAGGAATAATGATCGTTCCTTTTCTGTTTCTTCTGTTTTTCAGTCCAGTTGCCGGGATATTGTATAATAAATTTCGTTCAAGGGCTTTATGTATGACTGGAATGAGTACCTTAATGATATCTCTAATCTCTTTGATGACTGTTCACCCATCCATGGGAGTTGTATCAATTTTATGGCGTATTGCTCTTGCAGGTCTTGGCACTGCTCTTTATATATCTCCAAATAATACAGCAATTATGAGTTGTGTTCCTTTACAAAGGCGTGGTACAGCCTCTGGAGCTGTGGCCACGGCAAGAAATCTCGGTATGGTGATAGGAGTGGCTCTGGCAGGATTAATTTTTTCAACATCTTTTTCAACTCTTACAAAGGGGGCAAGCCTTGAAAATTATTTTGCTGTAATGGAGCCTTTTTTTATGATAAGTTTCAAGAGAACAATGGCCATGGGTGCTGTTCTTTCAGTTTTGGGATTGTTTATCACCTGGGCAAGAGGCAAAGAGTAAAATATAATATATTGATCACGCTTTTCAGGCTGTATACTTTGGGAATCCCTGTTCAAGTACCCTATATTGTGTTTATGATCAAACCCACTTATTCCACTTTATACATAAAAACATTAATCAAAATATATTGGGTTGAATACTGAATGATGACTTTCAATACTTGGTTTGGCTCATATATTGTAATCAACAATCAGAGAAAAAGTGGTAAATAGAAATAAAAAAGGCAGAATCAACTGAATAACCCTGCCTTTTAAATAATTCTATGTTAATTTGTTATTATTGTTTCTTCCTGCTGGTCCCCGCAAGACCGAGAAGACCAAGACCAAAAAGAAGCATTGTTGCTGGCTCGGGAATGGGATCTGTTCCACCGCCGTTACCATTGCCACCGCCGTTACCTTCGCCATCGCCGGTGATCCATCCACTATCTTCGCCCTCGGGGCCAATACTCTGGATATGTGCAGCCACGTATAGACCAACTGGACTGTTTCCTGCACCCGCACTTAAAAAGTTAAAGCTATCTGCGGTGATGCCACTACCGACAAGATTGATGAGAAGCGTTTCACCTGTGGTAAATCTTGGTCCGAAGCCACCCGGTGGTGGTGCAAGATCAATGTACAAGTCGAAATTTCCGTCACCGTCCGCCATGTATGAATCGGTTTGATAGAAAATATTGTTTATAGTTGCAGTACCTGAATAAATCGTGGGGAAGGGGGTCAAAAAATCATTCACATCGGCTGTCAATGTGCCAGGGGAATCAAAGTTGAAGTAGAACCCAGACATGAACTCTGTGCCGGTGAGCCCTGAGCCACTGATGGTTAAACCCACCGTTCCTGGTGAATCACCGTCATCGAAAGTCGCCGTGATCCAGGGGGCTGTTCCGACGGGTGATGTCGCCCCACTATACTCAATGTCAAGGTCGAAGGTGAGCGTAGTGGCATAGGCGCTTGAAATCAAGCCAAACATAACAAATACAGTGATTAAAAAAGATTTCATTTTTTTTCTCCTTAAATATTAGTAATTGGTATAACTATTTTGCAGTTATCATGCCAGTCATCATCGTTTGGTAAGATTATGTCTGTAACTATTTAAAATTTAATTAGATTTTGCTATAAAAATACTAATACTATTTTTTTTGATGAACAACTATTCAAGAGATATGAAGATAAAGTATTAAAAAAATAGGAACTTTTTATAACACTTTTGGGTAAATATTTTCCCAATGTTGTTCTTTTTGGGAAAGGAGATTCAAATATATGGAACTACGCATAATAAAATCAATCAAGATTCCATTAAATTTAATTGGAGAGTAACTTGATTTTGTTACGTCAAGTTGGAGATATAGTTTATTAATTTAGATTTTACCAGAATGATTTTTATACATCATAAAGTTTCTTTCAATATATCTATTTTCTTCCCCACCCTATTTTGCTTCCTCTCATCTCGACCTTTATACGGATAGAATAAATAATTGATAATTTTCAGGCCACCACAGAGAAAACCCGGATTGCTTTTTTAAATTTTTTACAAGTGTCCTACAAAAAGACACTTTAATTCACATGTGATGATAAATCCTCTCCACCATATCCTGATATTTCACAATGGAACTGGATTTTAATATATTTTTCAAAGGCTTTTTATACTCTTTAAAACATCCAGGTCCCAGATAGTTCCATAATCCTTTCATACGGCCTGTTAAATGGCCGGGACCTGAAAATATTTTTTTATAATTTTCAAAAAGATCATCATGAAAATCTTTCAGGCGTTGAACAGAATCTTGATCTGAGATGACATCTTTTATTGTTTCTGCAAGAAATGGATTGGATAATATACCCCGCCCGATCATGAATTTGTTGATACCAGAAAATTTTTCATGAACTATATTAAAAGAGCTTAAATCCTTTATATCACCATTATAAACAACCTTATGGCGGGTATTTAAAAGAACTTTTGCAAAGGCATCATGATCAGAAATGCCTTCATACATCTGTATCCCGGTTCTTGGATGGATAATAATTTCATCAAGTGGATATTTATCCAGAACAGGAAGAAGATCAAAAATTTCATGTTTTGATCTTCTTCCCAGTCTTAATTTCACAGAGAGTCTGTTGGAAATTTTCGGCAATACAGTTTCAAGAAAAACATCAATTTTTTCAGGATACATTAAAAGTCCTGACCCTTTCATCTTTTTGGCAATTTTTGAATGGGGGCAGCCCAGATTCCAGTTTATTTTTTTTATACCCATTTCATAAAGATGATCAGCAAGAAATATAAAATCTTCGGGAATATTCCCCAGAATTTGGGGAGTAGTAAAAAGTTTTTTATTATTTTCAGGAATAATATCCTTGATTCTTGATGGCTTTAACCGTTTTTGGCCCATTGTTGAAATAAAAGGAGCTACTGCCTCGTCTACACCCGAGAAATGGTCTGAAAAGACATTTCGATATGTAACATCTGTGAACCCCTGAAGAGGAGCAAGAACGATAATAAAATTATTTTGATCCATCAATAATAAAAAGACTTTGACAAATGTTAATGTGATAAACTATACAATCACTATTTTGATTCGACAGGTTGTTACATAATGCAAATTTTTTGTGAGCATACGCTCTTTTACAAACCAAGTTCAAGACGGAAAATAAATTTGACCACAGATATACATGAAGTATGTGAGCATAAGCTCCTCTTCGAGCTCGAGGATCAAATTTATTTTTCCAACGTAGAAATTGGGAAAATTGGCGTTGTGTAACAGCCTGTTGAGTTTATAATTGAGATTCAAAGTGAAAGCAAGGAGTGTTTTAAGGGTATGAAAGAAATTTTCAAAGAAATTATCAGAATAAATATGATGGAAGAGACTTCAGAAAAGGAAGAGTGTGCCGGAAACCTGTTTAAAAAGTTAAATTCCATGGAATTACCCCGATATTTTAACTGGACTTCTGACATATTTGAAGATCTTCACGTCAAAGAGAACCCTGATAAAAAAGCGTTGATCTGGACAGACCTTGATACGCTGGAGACTAAAACTTTTTCCTATAAAACACTCTTGGATAAATCCAATCAGTTGATTAACCTTCTTATAAAATCAGGGATTGAAAAAGGGGATAATTTTTATATGATGAGCCCTATCCTGCCTGAAAACTGGTTTGCAACTCTTGCCTGCATAAAGAGAGGAATAATCAATATCCCCACGGCAACAACAATGACACAAAGAGATCTGGGATTCAGATTTGAAACCTATGCCCCCAAGGTTATCATGGCAGATGTTGATTCTGCTGATTTGATTGATAAAATTTTAAGAGAGATAGAGACTGAACCAAAGCTCAAGCTTGTTTTAGGAAAAAAGGCAGGCTGGGTATCATTTGATATGATTGAAAATGAACCCTTTGAAGCTGACAAAGCCGAAACAAGATCTGATGATACTCTTTTTTGTTTTTTTACATCAGGTACAACCGGACTTCCTAAAAGAGTGGCGCATACAGCCATGTCATATCCTGTGGGTCATCTGTCAACAACTGTAATGGCTGGCTTAAAACCTGATGATATACATAATAATCTCAGTGCTCCCGGATGGTCAAAATGGGCATGGTCAAGCTTTTTTGCTCCATTTAATGTTGGCGCTGCAACAACCGGATTTAAATTTTCAGTCCTGGATGGCGAGCAATATCTTGATGCAGTGTCAAGTCATAAAATAACAAGTTTCTGTGCACCTCCTACTGCCTGGAGAATGTTTGTGAATATGAATCTTGATTCTTTTAGTTTTCCCTCTCTCAAGCAATCCATAAGTGCTGGAGAGCCGCTGAATGCAAATGTAATTAAAAAATGGGAACAACACACCAAAACCCAGATCAGAGATTATTACGGCCAGACTGAATCCACTGCCATGATTGGAAATCCCCCATGGATCAAAGAGAGAATGCGCCCAGGTTCATTTGGATTTCCCTCTTTTATGTATGATATGACTCTGGCTGATAATGAAGGCAATGAGATTACCAAACCTGACCAGCCCGGACATATTGTCATCAAACTTGATAAATGGCGCCCGATCGGACTGTTTTCAGAATATATTGGCAGCCCTGAAAAGATGGGTTCTGTTTTTGTTGATAATTATTATTATACCGGGGATCGGGCATCCATTGATAAAGATGGATACTGGTGGTTTGTAGGAAGGGCTGACGATGTCATTAAATCCTCTGATTACAGGATTGGTCCATTTGAAGTTGAAAGTGCTCTTGTGGAGCATCCTGCAGTGACAGAAGTCGCAGTTATAGGTGCTCCTGACCCGAACAGGTATCAGCTTGTCAAAGCTTATATTATTTTAAATCCGGCTTTTAAAGCTTCAAAAGAGCTGGCTTTGGAGCTTTTTAAACATACGATAACTATTCTGCCAAAATTTAAAATACCAAGAATTCTTGAATTTGTTCCAGAAGTTCCAAAAACAATCAGCGGTAAAATCAGGCGGATGGAATTAAGACACATTGAGACTGTTAGACAAGACAAAGCCGCTGATGAAGGGCTTCAAGAGTATTTCTACTGGGATTTCCCGGAACTGAGCGCAAAAAACAGGAAAAGAAAATAGTCTGAACAACTATTCGTATTTGAAGGGCATTTCTACATCCAACTCACCACTGCCAGTCCTTAAAAATTTTGCATCTGGATATTTTTTCTGGAAAACTTTAATCATTTTTCGATTTTCAGCCAGAACAGTTGCAAGAAATTGTTTATAATTGTTTTCCCTTGCAATGGTTTCAAGGATTTTAAGAAGATATGACCCGATCCCCATGCCATGGAGCCTCTCCTTAACAAGAAATGCAACCTCAGCACAATTTTCATCTACTTTTGCATAGGAGCCGATTGCTACAATCTGTTTTCGTTTACCACGCTGCATAAGTCCTATTATGGTCATATTTCTTCTATAATCCACTTGAGCCCACTGTTTTTGGAGCATGTCCCTTGAAAACACTTTTCGTTTATTAAAAAATCTGTAGTAGATGGAATCTTCCTGCAGAGAGTAGTAAAAATGCCTGGATTCAAACTCATCAGAGGGTAAAAGAGGCCTGAAATCAACTGTTTTTCCATTGGGCAGTTTCAACGAATAAAGATATTGGTCTAAGAACAAAAGATCCTGGGTTGTCGGTGGAAGTTGATCCGGAAATATATAATGCCTTTTTTTAGCCTCTTCTATTAAATCTTTCCTGAATTTTGGGTGGGCAATCCTGGCAAGTTCCATAACTCTCTGGTAAATACTTTTTCTTCGCATTTCAGCTATACCATATTCAGTGACAATAATATCAATATCACCTCTTGTGGTTGCAACACCTGCGCCTTCACTTAAATGGGTAACAATTCGTGAAACTTCACCATTCTGGGCAGTGGAAGGAATGATAATAATGGAGAATCCACCCTTGGACATGGCAGAGCCCCTGATAAAATCAACCTGATCACCTATACCGCTGTAAAAAAGATAACCTTTTGAATCTGTACAGACCTGTCCTGTCAGATCCACCTCAAGAGCCGAACTGATGGAAATAAAGTTGTCATTTTTTGCAATCACATTGGGATCATTTACAAATTCTGAAGATTTAAAATAAAAACTTGGGTTATTATTAACATAATCATATAATTTTTTAGAACCCATGCACAGGGATGCAACAACTCTATCCTGGAGATATGATTTTTTTTTGTTGGTTATGGCTCTATTTTTAAAAAGAGGTAAAAGCCCTTCTGTGATGACATGAGTGTGGATACCAAGATCTTTTTTCCCGCCAAGATGAGAGACAACAGCATCTGGCAGATGTCCGAATCCAATCTGAAGTGTGGCGCCATCATCCACAAGCATGTTTACATAATGGCTGATTCTTTTAACTATTTCCGGATTTTTCTTGAGAGGAAGAGCCTCCACTATTGGTTCTTTATGCTCGACAAGATAATCAATTTCATCAATATTAATTATTCCGTCCCCCCAGGTTCTCGGCATTTCAGGATTAACCTGTGCAATGACAATGTCTGCATTTTTCATTCCCGAAAGAGTAATATCAACAGAAATTCCAAGACTGCAGTATCCGTGATCATCAGGCGGGCTCACCTGTATGAGAGCCACATCAAGGCCAATTTCATTTGTTTCAAAAATTTCAGGAATCTGGGAAAGATAAACAGGAATATAATCAATTTTGCCTTCAAAGGCGAACTGACGCATGGAAACAGATATAAAAAAGAGTTTTATGGAAAATCTTGAAAGGAAATCTGCATCATTAACATATTTCGACAGTGTTGAAGAAAGCATCTGGTAAATTACAATATCCTGAATAGACAAATCTTCAACCATGGCTTTTATTAATTCTTGAGGTTCCCCACACCCTGTACCAATAAAAACCCTTGAACCATTTTTAATTTTTCTTACACTCTGTTTTGCTGACAGCAGTTTGTCAGGATATTTGTCCTTGAGATCCATTTCATTTCTCCGGTTATAATTTTCATCTTCCTTGCACTACGAACAAAATTGAACATTATTCAAAGGTCTCATGTAAAGAGCAGTTCAATCCAATGTTTTATATGAAAGATCAATTACGCAGCATAAATTCTTTCATAGTTTGGTGTGTACCCTAGCGCAGTTATTATAATTTAATATGATTATCATGCAGTCATGTATGGTCACATGTCAATAAAATTTTACCTCTTGTAAATTTTAAATAAAGTTATAACTTGATAAAAATTGATAAAACCAGCAAGGAACATACTGATATGGGGAAATGTATAAAACACCCTTTAAGAGAGACATCTTACAAATGTTCAAAACACGATATCTATCTTTGCAGGGAGTGTCTCCACTGCAAAGATCCGAAAATTTACTGTAAATTCAGGCAGTCATGCCCCATCCATTTTATTACTGAAAAAGGATTTGATCCAGAGGGATAATTTTTAAATGAAAAAAGACAGACACAATTTTATTCAAGAGTATAAAGGAGTTGGAGCTTTTGGCATGGACAGGGAAACAGATGAAGAGACCATTATGTTTTACCTTCAAAAATTTTCCGAAGACTCTTTTTTACACACTTTTATACCAAGACTGTCACATGAGGAACTTGAAGAGATTTATCTCTTTATCAATAAAAAATTAAAAAAACACCTGGTAGAGGAGGAGTATCACACACTGTTCCTGAAAGATGAATAATTTTGTTATTATCTGTTATTTTTGGTAAGTATACTTCTTTTTTATCGATATATTTAAATATTTGTTTGACAATTCTCCAATATTAACATATTCCAACCCTGTTTTAACCAATATGGCTTGTATATTACTATTTGGAGATTAAAAATGAAGAAAATTTTATTTACTGTTTTATCTGTTATTTTTGTCCTGAGCATGACTCTCATCAATGTCCATGCTGAAAATCAAAATTTGATGATGGCAACCACAACCAGTACAGACAATACTGGTCTCTTAGATTATCTCATACCCCATTTTGAAAAACAGACCGGTATTCATCTGAAATGGACTGCAACAGGCACTGGAAAAGCATTAAAACTTGGACAGAAATGTGATGTTGATGTTCTCCTTGTCCATGCCCCGCCTGCAGAAAAAAAATATATTGCAAATGGGTATGGAAAAGAGAGAAGAGAGATCATGTACAATGATTTTGTGATCATAGGTCCTGAAAATGATCCTGCCAACATCAAAGGCAAAAGCATATCAGATGCTTTAAAACTGATTAAAACAAAGCAGGCTCTCTTTGCAAGCCGCGGCGATGATTCCGGCACCAATAAAAAAGAGAAACTGTTGTGGAAAAATGCAGGAATCCAACTGCCTGACAAAGAGAAATGGTATGTCCAGACAGGCCAGGGGATGCTTGCAACCATCAATGTCTGCCAGGAGAAAGATGGTTATACCATGACAGACAGGGGAACATATATTAAATATCAATCTGTGCAGAAGGGCAATGCTCCGTTGAAAATAGTGGTTGAGGGTGACAGCGTACTGCTAAATCAATACAGTGTATTAACTCTTGATCCTGAAAACTGCGCCAATGCTAAATATGATCTGGCAGTTAAATTCTCCAACTGGATGGCTTCAAAAAATGCCCAAAACCTGATAAAAGACTTCAGGCTGCTTGGGCAAAAGCTATTTATACCCAATGCAAAACAGTGACAGCTGATTTATAAGATGAGGCCTTTGAATAATGTTCAATTTTGTTTTAGTTCAAGGAAGATGAAAATTATAACCAGGGGAATACATTGAGTATTCTGAGGATTATCATTTTCATATTCCGTGGAAATTGGGCAAAAGGGGGCGTTATTCAAAGGTGTCAAAGCGTTGGGCTTAAATAGTAAAGGATATAGTGTATCATGGATTTTATAGTTGCAGGCTTTATCAAAGCCATTGAGCTTCTGATTAGCGGTGACAGCTCAACATGGACTGCTATATTTGCAACACTGAAAGTATCGACCTGCTCCATGGTCTTGAGTATTGGAGCAGGACTACCCTGTGGATTCCTGCTTGGATATTTTGATTTCAGAGGGAAAAAAGCCTTGCGAACCTTTGTGGATACAATGCTTGCCCTTCCAACTGTTTTTATCGGTCTTGCTGTTTATGCATTTATCTCCCACCAGGGGCCTCTCGGTGAATTTAATCTTCTTTTCACGCTTACAGGAATTGCAATAGGTCAGACCATCCTTGCCCTGCCCATAGTAACAGCAATTACTGCTTCCACCATTGAAAATATTGATCATGATCTTAAACTTACCCTTGTCACCCTCGGTGCAGGAAAACGCAATATTATTACTACCTGTCTATGGGAGGTGAGATATGGAATTCTTGCAGCAGCAGTTACAGCCTATGGCAGGGTTTTAACTGAAGTTGGCATATCAATGATGGTGGGCGGTAATATAAAATACCACACCAGGACCATTACAACAGCCATTGCCCTTGAGACAAACAAGGGTCTATTTGCAAATGGTATTGCCCTTGGTCTTGTTTTAATTTTTATTGCATTTATTGTAAATTTATCTCTATCTTTTTTAAGGAAACAATGACAATTAGAGAGCTGGCATACCATTTAAAAGATATCTGCCACTATTACGGCAATACAAAAGTGCTTGATATTGATGAGCTGAAGATAAAAAAAAGGTCAATTACAGCTCTTATTGGCCCCAATGGAAGCGGCAAAAGCACACTTTTAAAACTTCTGGCTTTTGCACAGAAACCAACTCAGGGCCAAATCCTTTACAAAGGACGTAAAGAGTATCCGTTTTCATCAGGAATACGTTCAAAAATAACACTTTTGACCCAGAAACCCTATCTTTTAAAAAGAACAATTTTTGAAAATATTGCCTATGGCCTGAAAATAAGAAAAGATACCGACAACCTTGAAAAGAGGGTAAAAGAGGCTCTTTTAAATGTCGGGCTTGATTATGAAAAATTCGAGAATAGAAAATGGCATGAATTATCAGGTGGTGAAGCCCAGAGAGTTGCCATGGCTGCAAGGCTGATTTTAAAACCGGAAGTATTACTGCTTGACGAACCTGTTGCAAGTGTTGACACAAAAAGTGCAAAACTTATCCGCAGAGCATCTTTAAATGCAAGACAAGAGTTGGGTACAACCCTTGTCATTGCAAGCCATGATCTGCAATGGCTCTATTCCATCAGTGACAGACAGATTTCCATGTTTAAAGGACAGCTGTTTTCCACTGGCATTGAAAATATAATCACACAACCCTTTGAAAAACAAAACAGTAAGACCCATATAAAAAGGCTTGATGATGGGCAGATCATCAAACTGCCGCCCCCTGCCCCGAAAACATGCAATGCCATTATAAGAAAAAAAAAAGTATTCATTGGCCTTGAACAACAAGAAGAGAGCGCAAGCCTTAATCAGTTGTACGGCCAGATAGCTTCCATGCTCTTTGAAAAGAAAACCGGCCTTATTATGACAACTGTAACGGTTCATGACACCTCTTTTGTTTTAAGATTGAACCCGGATGAAATCACAAATCTGGAACTGCACCCGGGGAAAAAAGTTATTCTTAAATTTGATATACACGATATTGAATGGATTTAAATAGTGCCCGCTCGAAAACCGCTAATTCGTTCAGACTCTATATTCTATGGTTTTAAAACAAGAAAAAACAGTTTGCCATATTGATTCATATGGCCTGCTGTAAAAGTGGCATAATCACCATTGCCGCAAAAGAGATCTGCTCTTGCAGGACCATTAATGGCACCGCCTGTATCCTGGTTCAACACAAAAAAAGAGGTCTTTTCCCACTCCTTTAAAGAGTTGATATTTTCCGGGGCCGGCAGGCGTGACTGCATAAAACAAAGAGCGCCCTTAGGAAACATGCTGCTGTCTGTGGCAATGGAACGAAGAGGTGTAACTTCAACACCAAGAGATCCGTAAGGGCCGCCATCTACTGTTTGGAAAAAAACAAAACTTTCATTGTGGTGCAAAACTTCATCCATCCTGTCAGGATTGAGTTCAAGCCATTTTCTTATGGCCTGCATGGACATATCTTCCTTTAAAATTTCATTTTTCCCAATAAGATATCGCCCAATGGATTGGTAGGTATTCCCGTTGCTTTTCGCATAGTGAAGCCTTAATTCCTCTTTTGAATCAAGAACAACCCTGCCAGATCCCTGGATTTCAAGAAAAAACCTGTCCACACGGCTTTTAAGCCACACCAGAGGTTTTGATTTTACCTTAAAATCCTCCATAAAATTGATTTGTGCTCTTGAATAATAGGGGACAATTCTGTTTTTTAAACCATCAACCCTTGCAACAAGACGTTTATGCCCGTCATACTTATCTGAAAAGAGTGATAGATCAATTTCCAATAAATCATCCGGGATGGAATACAGAGGATATTTATAAATATCACTCTTTTTTAAACTGCCTTCATAAATGGGCTCAAAATACCCTGTAAAAAGAGTTTGCTCCTCCTCATTTCCTGCTGCCGCATAAACAGTAAACTTTGATTCTATGAATTTATTCAAAGCCTTAACAGATTGCTTTTCTTGTAAAAAATCCCTGAATGTCTCCAAAGAGGTAATCAGGTGGGCAGCATTGTATATCTCTTTTCCATATTGATATTTTCTTTGGAAAGGAACTCTTTTAAAATATGCAAGACTATTATCAATGGAAGTGTTGAAGCCTTTAAAATCAAGATTATCGTCAAATATAGGATAATCCTTAAGTTTAAGTTTTTTTAAAGAGTTAAATTTTGTAATATCTTCTCTTACACCTGGAAAGCATCCACAAAAAAAACAGACCAGTGCAACAAAAAAACAAATCCGGATATTATTCAGTGATATCTTCTTTATCATCTTGATATTGCCTGTTAAATTCTCTAATTAAGGTTTTTGAATGCTCTATCTCCTGCAGATCATCTAAAGTCTGCAAAGATACATCCAGGCCATCCAGTTTTCTTGCCGAGGACATAACCCTTGTCTCCATAGCACCCACTGTTCTATTATAGGTTGCCACACATTTTGCAATATCTTTTCCCAGACGGTTGATATTATCGGTCATGGTACAAAGCCTTGAAAAAAGCTCAACTCCAAGATTTCTGATCTCCTGGGCATTTTCATAACTCCTTTTTTGTTTCCATGAATACAAAATCGCCTTTAAAAGTGCTATCAATGTTGTGGGTGTCGCAAGAATGACTCCTTTTTCTATTCCCCTCTCTATCAAATCCGGACAGTGGCTCACAGCAGCAGAGAAAAAGTTTTCTCCTGGAATAAACAGCACCACAAATTCAGGAGATGGAGAAATATGCTGGAAATAATTTTTAGAAGACAAATTTAATATATGCTTCATCACCTGCTGCCCGTGATGCTTCATACGCTCTTTTTTTTCTTCCTCCCCCGTAGCTTCAAGGGCATCAAGATAGGCCATTAAAGGCACCTTTGAATCAATTATGATTTTACGGTTTTCCGGCAGGGTAACAACCATGTCAGGCCGAACTAAGCCCTTGCCATTCCCGGATGAAAGCTGCTCTTCAAAATCACAGTATTCAGACATTCCGGAAAGCTCAGCCACTCTCTTTAAAGTTATCTCCCCCCAGCGCCCCCGGACATGTGGAACCCTTAATGCCTTTACAAGATTTGCCGTCTCAATATTAAGATTATTCTGCCCTCTTCCCATTTCAAGAAGTTTTTCAGTGATGGAACCATAAGCCTGCTGTCTCTCTTTTTCCATTTCAGCAAGGCGCTGCTCATATCTGTCAAGGCTTTTTTGAACAGGATCAATGGTCTTTGACAAAGAAGATCGACGTAATTTTGCAAAGATAATACATACAAGTACACCAAGAAAAAAACCAGCCGTACAAAACACCAGGTTTCCAAGGGTAATCACGCTATTACTATCTATCAGTATATGTTCCGCTTTTTCCCCCTGATTTGGATTTAAGTCTGATATCAGATATTCTCATTGCCCTGTCATAGGACTTGCACATATCATATATGGTTAAAGCTGCAACAGATACAGCAGTCAACGCCTCCATCTCCACACCTGTTTTCTCTGTCAAAGATACCTCTGCCTCAATATCAATACAAAAATTTTTTGTATCAAAGGCAAAATCAACCCTGGCATGGGTAATATTGATGGGATGACACATGGGAATCAGATCAGATGTTTTCTTTGCTGCCATAACTCCTGCAATCCTGGCTGTTTCAAGTACATTGCCCTTTTTCACTTTTGCATCCATGATCATGGCGAGAGTATCAGCCTCCATTGAAATTTTTCCTTTGGCCACAGCAATGCGTTTGGTTTTCTGTTTATCACCCACATCCACCATTCTCACCCTGCCCTCTTTATCAAGATGTGTAAAATCCGTCATTTTCTCACCCTCAAATTATAGAAATCATTGAAAAGTTGTAATTTTGTCCAAGTACAAGGCAGGAAAAAATTTTTACCGGAGCCATACAAATAGTATTGCGAGGATTAAAATTTTTCCCTAACGCCGTAATTGGAAAAATTACGGCTTTTCACTTTTAAAATACTGTTTTTTGGTTGTGGCCTGAGCCTTAATAAGATTCAAAGTATCAGTCAAAGATTCAATCACATTCTCCCTGATATTACCTGCAACCACAAGGAACATAACATCATCACCAACAACAAGTTCTCTGTCTTCATTAATATGAATCAATATTTCAATAATTCCAGGCCTTTTTTTCTGCTCTTTTATAATCTCATCAAGTTTTTTGTGATCAACTGAAACCTTGAGACCTGTAACTTCATCCCCTTCTCTTGATGTAGCCCTTACAACACCATTATGGCATAAAATCATCCCTGCCTTATGATAGTCAGGATGCTGCTTTATCTGATTCATCATGGTTTCCATATTCATAGTATATTCCTCTTTATTTAGTGTCTGAACGAAAACCTGATAATTTGTTCAAGTACAAGGCGGGGAAAAATTTTAACCACAGACATACAAGTAGTATTTCGAGGATTAAAATTTTTTACCAACGCCGTAATTGGGCAAATTAGCGGTTTTCGGTCGGGCACTATTTACCTGTTATCTGCCATCAACTGGGCTTTTTTCAAATCTTCCGGTGTATTTACATTAAAAATAAACTGCATCTGCGGATCTATTTTTTTTAACTGCTCCACAGGTATCTCTTTGACCTTTTTTTTTCTGAAAAACTTTTTAATCATAAAAATATTCTTTTCAAGATTATCCTCTATCAGAGGGATACAATCTTTTGAATAGACAGCAGACAAAGCCTCAAGCCCGTCATCGGTTCTGGGAACAATCACATCATATCCTGGTTCAATCTGACCCACAATATGTTCAACAACTAATTGATTAACAAAAGGGGTATCACAGGCTGTAACATATGCATATGGAAAAGATGCATAAAACAGCCCTGCATGGAGTCCTGCAAGTGCACATTTTGAAGGAATAATATCTGTCACAATTGACATGTCAAGATCTGCAAATTCCCCGGGCTCATTTACAACAATAATAATTTCTTTGAACAGGCTGGCAACCATTGCAGAAATATTCTCAAGAATCATTGAATTCCCAACTTTTTGAAATGCCTTTCTCTTGCCTGGAAGCCTGCTGTTTTTCCCGCCGGCAAGAATAACCCCAGTACAATCAAATTTCATAAAATCTGCCCTGCTGTTTTTCTTTGATCCATTATAACAAACATCAAATCACATACACTGATTATAGCAACTTAAATTGAAAATCAACACCTTAATCCAAAATTAGAACTTCAAACTATTGCCCGCCATTAAAAAAAATGATACAAATTAGAATTTATCTAAACCATAACAGGGCTTTTATATGAAAAAGAGAACAACAATTCTGAATGATCAGGATTTTAAAAGAATCATCACAAGAATTGCCCATGAAATAATAGAAAAGCATAGAGGAACCCAAAACCTTGCCCTTGTAGGAATACAGACCCGTGGAGACTTTCTTGCAAAAAGAGTGGCAGATCAAATTCAAAAGATAGAGAATGTAGATCTTCCTTTTGGAAGCATGGATATAAACATGTACAGGGATGACTGGACAAAAATAAGTCACAAACCCATTGTAAGGCCATCCAACATCCCGTTCAGCGTTGATGACATGGATATTATTCTTGTGGATGATGTCCTGTTTACCGGCAGGACCATAAGAGCTGCCATGGATGCCTTAATGGATTTTGGAAGGCCTTCACGTATTGAACTTGCCATCCTTGTAGACAGAGGACACAGGGAGCTTCCCATACAGGCTGATTACAAGGGGATATCAATGGATACTGCACATCAGGATATGATAACCGTACTTGTTAAAGAGAATGACAACAAAGATATTGTTTATATTGAACAGGATTAACACATGAGCACATTGCTGCATAAAAAAAATGTACCCCGGAATATTAAAATTGCCGTGATCACAGTTTCCACAACAAGAAAACTCTCTGAAGACAAATCTGGAACGTGGATTAAAAAACAGGCAAAAAAAGAGGGACACGAAGTAATAATTCACCAGGTGGTAACAGATGATATTCAGGCCATAGCAGAATTAACTGAACATATTACCCAGCAGATCTGCCCCGATGCTGTTATCATGACCGGCGGCACAGGCATAAGCCCGCAAGATGTTACAATTGAAGCAGTTAAACCCCTCTTTGCAAAAGAACTTACAGCCTTTGGTGTCCTTTTTGCCCAGTTAAGTTTTGAAGAGATTGATTCTGCTGCCATTTTATCCCGTGCCACAGCTGGAATTATAGAAAATACAACAGTTTTTTGCATGCCCGGCAGTATAAAGGCGTGTAAACTGGCATGTAAAAACCTGATATTCCCGGAACTTGGACATATTTTAAAGCATATTAAGGAATAGAAAGATGAAAGCATTAGAAGAGTTTATTGAAAACTGGAAAGAGACTGAAGATAAAAACAGACAGGCCTTTATTGAACTTTATGAACATCTGCAGACACTTGAAAATACGGTTTTTGAATTCAATGCCCGGCCCAAGGTCAGTTATTCCCTTCGCCCTAAGCATAAAACACAAAAAAACCGTTCTCTTTTTGCCATGGTGGATGTTATTGATGATGACCCAGAAGCAAGATGGCTGTCTGTCTGCTTTTACGGAGAGATGATTACAGATCCGGATGAAGCAGGAGAACTCATACCCGAAGGCCTGCTTGGTGAGGACGGCTACTGCTTTGATCTGTATGAATATGACAAGGATGAAATTCAATATCTCAAACAGCGGCTGACCCAGGCCCATGAAAATGCAAAAGAGTAATATGACTGATGCCTTAAAAAAAATGAATATCATTAACTTAGTGCCTGACTGAAAACACATGTTTGGATGAAAAATTGCCCATATGTGAGGCGCAAGGCTCGAAGAGATGCGCATGCATACAATTTTGAAACCGGAGTGTACTGTAGTACATGAGGCCAGTTTTAAAATTTGGCAAAAGTTTGAAGCAACGAAGCAGATGGGTGAGTTTTCGTCCAAACAGACAATTTATAAACACTACTCAAGTTTATTGCAGGGAGTGAATACCCCACCACCCTCTGTAACCGACAAGGCGGAGCTATGCAAAAAAATCAATTAACAGATCTGCTTGTAAATCAAGAGCAGCATATATTATTAAAAAAACTGAGCACTTCAATGCCGGAAATTATTTTCAATGCCAGGCAGATATTTGATTTTGAACTGCTTACAACCGGTGTGTTCACGCCTTTAAAAGGATTCATGAAGCAGATTGATTATGAATCCGTGTTAGATCGCATGCGTCTTGAATCCGGCGATCTCTGGCCGATCCCCATCTGTCTTGATATCCCGGAAAATCTGGGTTCAACCCTTGAAACAGGTCAATCTGTAACCTTGCGAGATGCTGAAGGCTTTCTTCTTGGAATCATGAATATTGAGGATATCTGGCCCATTGAAATTGAAAAGGAAGCCCTTGCCGTTTACGGCACCACAGATAGAACCCATCCCGGAGTTGATTATCTTTATAATAAATCCGGTAAATATTATATAGGCGGTGAAATCCAGGCTCTGAACCTTCCTATTCATTCAGATTTTAAACAGATTCGAAATACACCTGCTGAAGTGAGAAAAACATTTTCCAAACTTGGCTGGAAACGCATAGTAGGATTCCAGACAAGGCAGCCCATTCACAGGCCGCAATTTGAAATGACCATACAGGCCATGCAGCAGGCCAAAGCAAATCTTCTTTTGCTGCCCATTGTAGGCATAACCAAACCGGGAGATTTTGACCATTTTACACGAATGCGCTGCTACCAGAAAGTAGCAAAGCACTACCCTCCTGATTCACATGTCCTTAACCTTCTGCCCATGGCAATGCGAATGGCAGGACCACGGGAAGCCCTGCTTCATATGATAATAGGCAAAAACTTTGGATGCACACATTTTGTTATTGGCCATAATCATTCTTCTCCGGGCAATGACAGCAATAACAAACCTTTTTATAAATATGATGAAGCAACCAGTCTTGCAGCAGAGGCGACCAGAGAACTGGGTGTTGAGATCATCACATTTGAAGAATTAATCTATCTTCCCTTTGAAGATGAATATAAAATTGCAAGCAAGGTGGCAAAGGGTATAGATACGATTTCTTTTACAGGAACAGACATACAGAACAGAATCCGCAAAGGCAAAAAAGTTCCTGACTGGGCATCATTCCCCGAGGTTATAAAAGAACTCCGGAAATCCTGTCCCCTGCCTTTGAAACAGGGATTTACAATATTCTGTACAGGGTTGTCAGGAGCCGGCAAATCCACCATAGCAAAAATACTTTATTCAAAATTCCTTGAAATTGGAACACGACCGGTATCCCTGCTTGACGGTGATATTGTCAGAAGAAACCTCTCTTCCGAACTTAATTTTTCCAAAGAGCATCGTGATATCAATGTTAAACGCATCGGCTTTGTGGCAGCAGAGATTACAAAAAACAGAGGCATTGCCATCTGTGCCCCGATAGCACCCTATGAAAAAACAAGAAAAAAGATAAGAGAGTCCATAGAAGCCCATGGCGGCTTTTTTGAAGTCCATGTTTCAACTCCCATTACAGAGTGTGAAAAAAGAGATAGAAAAGGCATGTATGCCAAAGCAAGGGCAGGTCTTTTAAAAGGCTTTACCGGTGTCGACGACCCCTATGAAGATCCATCCAGCCCAGAACTTAAAATCGACACAACAAGCATGACCCCTGATGAAGCAGCCCAGGAAGTACTGCTGTACATCAGCCAGAATGGCTTTATTTAAATAAACAATTAACCTGAGGGGCAAAAATAAGATTCAAAATAAAGATAAAAATTGATTAATCTATCTCTAAAAAAGAGATAAATATCATAAGCATGAAAAATATTATCTCACAACTTATTGATGACTTCCGGCACAATTATTACATGGGATGATGAAGCTCAATTAAACAACAACATCAGCGCAGTCCCGATTTGGAAATGGCTCTTAGAAGAATGAACCTCCATGATAATGACAATCTAACTTGACAAAGACACCATTATGATGTACATATATATGAAATATATTGATCAAAATAAGGGAAAACTTCACCATGGTTACAGCAACACAAAATAAAAACGAGAGAATCAACCTCCGTGTGAAAAGCAGTGCAAAACGTCTCATAGTACGCGCAGCAGGTTTCGAAGGCAAGACAATCAGTCATTTTATATTAACCAGTGCTTTGAAATGTGCAGAAGAAACCGTTCAGGAACACCAGATTATGGAATTGAATGCAAAAGATTCAAGAACATTTTTTAATGCATTGGATGCCCCTGTGCAGTTTAACGATAAATTAACCGCTGCTCTCGAAAAATATGACAGTCGTGTTATAACTAAATGACAAATTTCCATAACTTGGTTATAACACCGTTGGAGGCAGCTCACAACAGAGCCGGTTTCCACTGTAATGTTGAATCATTGGATCATTATATTCATAAGCAGGCAGGACAGGATATCAAGCGCAGTATCAGTCGTGTTTTTGTTGCAGCACTGCCTGACAATCCTGAAAGGGTGATGGGTTATTACAGCCTGAGCACATTATCTATTAAACTAAGCCAATTGCCGGGAAAACTGTCCAAAAAGTTGCCAAGACATCCCATACCCGCTGCTCTGATTGGCAGGCTGGCAGTCAGCAAAAATGCGCAGGGATACGGTATCGGCAAAATGCTGTTGGCAGATGCCATTAAGCGAACCCTGTCAGTAAGTTCCCAGATTGCAATCTATGCCATGGTTGTTGATGCAATTAACAATGAAGCCAAAGATTTTTATGAACAATACGGATTTACCCTCTTAAGCGATAGCAGTTCAAGACTGTTTCTGCCTTTAAGATCTTTGAATACACACTGGGCTTAGATTATGATCACTGGTTGAAAGACCAGAAAACGATTGATGCTGTTGTCAGAAACCTTGAAATAATAGGCGAGGCAGCTGCTAACGCACCTGACAACATTCAAGAACAATTTTCCGATGTCCCCTGGTTTAAAATGAAAGGTATGTGCAATATTCTTATTCATGAATATTTTGGCCTTGATAATGAAGTGTTGTGGAAAACTGCCCATAATCAACTAAGTTGCAAATAAGATTTATAAAATGTATAATATCTTTAAACATATTAACTAAAATTTAAATAATGAAACAGGGAGCAATAGAGTATGAAAGCAGTAGAATATACAACTACTATATCAGAAAAGGGTGTGCTTCCACTCCCAAAAGAAATTTTACAAGAACTGAATATCATGAAGAATTCAAAGATTAAGGTTGTGTTATTATACGAAGGTGAACCAGGGAAAAAAGATTTGGCACGATTTTGTGGGAAGTGGCAGGATGAAAGAGATGCGCATACAATCATAAAGGAGACGATCCCATGGAGGTAATTGAATTTAAAACAAGAGTCAAAAATGGTAAGATACGAATACCTGAAAAATTCAAAAAAAAATGTGCAGTACGGTTAAAGTTATTCTAATCTCTGATCAAGATATCAAGAAAGACGATATTATAGATAAACTGTTAGCAAATCCTGTGGAAGTGGAAAACTTCAATCCCTTTTTGAGAAATGAAATTTATGAAAGAGTTTAAAGCCCGATCAGACTCAATATATTTCATAGATACTAACATATGGCTATATTCATTTATCCAATCCCAGCATACCAAAAAAACAAAAATTGCCAGGGCTATTATCCAAGATTGTGATGCAGACTTTTTAATTTCAGAAGACATGCAGAACAATTTTAATTTGGAGAACAAATTTACAATTGTGAATCCATTTTCCTAAAATCAAGCATAAACGAAACAAATCTGCATTACATACAGAGACCTCGTATAAAAAATTTAAAACAGCAGTTGAACTATCTCAAACATGACGAGACCTTTGAATAATGTTCAATTTTGTTTTAGTGCAAGGAAGATGAAAATTATAACCGGAGGAATACATTGAGTATTGTGAGCATACGCTCCTCTTCGAGCTGAGGATTATCATTTTCATATTCCGTGGCAATTGGGCAAAAGGGGACGTTATTCAAAGGTCTCGTGACGATGTATTTTGTATACACACACAGAATAATCGTTAGTATTTTGTATAGCCATACAAAATACTTGACATATAAATATTTATCATTACAATATCAGCATGACCATAAAACCACGATATCTAACTGAAAATATAATAGAAGACCTTAATGAAAAGATGGTCTTTCTTGGAGGTCCAAGACAGGTAGGGAAGACAACAATTGCAAAAGAGCTTGTTTCTAAAAACATTAAAAGCAGTTATTACAACTGGGATAGAATAAATGACAGAACTGCTGCATTAAAGGGAGAATGGACCCCGGATAACAAGCTGATTATTCTTGATGAATTTCATAAGCATTCAAAATGGAAAACATGGATAAAGGGTGAATTTGATACGCACAGAGACTTATACCAGTTTCTTTTAACAGGAAGCGCCCGTCTTAATATTTTTCGGCGTGGCGGTGATTCATTGCAGGGGAGATATCATTATTACACCTTGCACCCATTTTCCATTGCAGAATTAAATGGTTCAAAAACTCGTGTTAAGCCTCTCCAGGAACTTATTTTCAATGAAGATTCCCTTGATGAAGAATTCAATGCTCTATTTGATTTTGGTGGATTCCCCGAACCATTTTTAAAGCAAAACCGTCGTTTTTTAAGAAGATGGCATATGGAAAAGACGGAACGCTTTTTTTCAGAAGATATCCGTGAACTTACGTTTATAAAAGATTTTGGTAATCTTGCCCTGCTGGCTGATATACTTCCCGATAAAACATCGTCTATATTATCAATTAATTCCCTGGCTGAAGATCTTCAGGTAAATTTCAGAACTGTTGCAAACTGGCTTGATACATTTGAACAGTTTTATTACTGTTTTAGAGTTCCTCCGTTTCAATCAAAAAAAATAGCTGCTGTAAGAAAAGAGAAAAAATTATATTTATGGGATTGGTCATCCATTGAGGATAATGGACAAAAACTGGAAAATTTTATTGCCTGCCATCTTTTAAAATTTTGTAATTATCTTTATTCCTATGAAGGATATGATATATCACTCTCGTTTTTAAGGGATTCCACAGGCAGAGAAGTTGATTTCATTGTTACATTTAAAAACAAACCCTGGTTTGCTGTTGAAGTTAAAAACAGTGATTCAGCAATTTCCAAAAATTTATATTATTTTAAAGAGAAACTCTCCATACCATTTAATTATCAGATTGTAAAAAAATGCAGGAATGAAAGACTCAAAAATGGAATACGGGTAATGCCTGCAGATAAATTTCTGGCCGGACTTATTTGACAAAAGCAAGAGCTTGATAAAAGGTATGATGAATAAAAGGTAAAAATGACTTAATTTATCTTCTTTTTAGAGATAAATGTACAATACATGAAAAATATTATCTCACAACTTTAAACCTTTGCACAACTTAGACATCAAAACTCAAAATATTACAAAAAAGTGAAAATAAAAGTACCATATACTTTCATTTTTTGAAAGTATATGGTACTTTATAGAAGATGAATACAATAACCAATAGAATAGTTGAGCAGGGGCTTGCCAATAGAGTTCTTAAAGTTTCTCAGCTTAAAAGACTGGTGAAAGGAAGTGCGCAAAGCCGTTACAATCTGGTTAACCGTGCTATAAAGACCAAAGAGTTATCTCGATTTCAACG
>JAQIBP010000142.1 GCA_027858995.1 Deltaproteobacteria bacterium
TCAGTGTTTTTCCCACAAACGCTGAAGGTCTTCCAACAGCAAGCCCGTCTGCTTCTGTAACATTATCAATCCCAAAATCCTGCACACAGATTTTATCATGCTGCCGGGTCATCAAACCAAGGAGCATGCACGGGGAATGTGTGGGTTCTGCAAAAAAACAATGAACATTATCCTTGAAAATAAGTTTCAGACCAAAACATATCCCGCCAGGTCCGCCGCCCACACCACAGGGAAGGTAAACAAACAGAGGATGCTCTTCATCCACAACAAATGACAATCTCTTCAGTTGATTTTTCAGCCTGCCAGCTGCAACTGCATATCCAAGAAACAGATCCTGTGAATTTTCATCATCAATAAAATGCATCAAGGGATCTGCCAATGCCTGTTTTCTGCCATGTTCTACTGCCTGGCTGTAATCAGATTCATATTCAACAACAGTGACACCTTTGTTTTTAAGAAGATCCTTTTTCCATTTTTTTGCATCAGCTGACATATGCACATATACTCTAAACCCAAGTTGAGTACCCATTATACCAATGCTGAGACCAAGATTGCCTGTTGAACCGACAGCAATGGAATATCTGGAAAAGAAATTTCTGAATTTCTCAGTTGCCATGACTGAATAATTATCTTTAAAAGTAATCATGCCTTCTTTGACAGCAAGATCTTCAGCATGTTTGAGAACTTCATGGATTCCGCCCCTTGCCTTTACCGAACCTGAAACAGCAAGATGGCTGTCGCATTTCAGCAGCAAATCCCCAAAGATATCCTGTGAAAAAAGCTCTTGGGTTTTTCTCTTCATTTCAGGAATCCTGATAACCGGAGATTCAATTATCCCGCCCCTTTCCCTGGTTTCCGGAAAGACCCTGGCTATATAGGGGGCAAAGCGTTTCAATCTCTTTTGTGCATCCTCAACATCTTTTTCTGACAAAGGGATCATTTTTATGGCATCTTCAAATTTTCCATACTCCGGGTTTGCCCAAAAAACTTCTTTGGTTGCCATGATTTTATTCAACAGTGGATATTCTTTCTTCCATGCTTTTATTGTTTTATCTGCGACTATTTCGTTTTCCATTTTAATTCTGCAATAGTTGATAATGATAAATGCCGGGAAATAGATTTCTTTTATTTGAAATTACATCCATAGTATCGAAAATACGGGCCGGAGAAAAATGCGTCAATGACGATAAAGCATCTGGAACCACTCCTTAAACCTGCTGTCCCTGGAATTGATTATATTATTCATCATTTCAGACACCTGGGTTGTAACTGGTCCTGGTGCCTTCAGCTCTAATTCTTCAAACCGAAAGATCGGCGTTACTTTAATCCCTGTATGACAGGTAAATATTTCATCTGCAGTATACAGGTCTTCTTTTACCAAAGCTGTTTCACAAACCTCAATATCATCATGTTTTGCTGCATTTATGATTGAGTCGCGGGTCACGCTTGCCAGAATTCTGCCCAGAGGTGGTGTTTTAAGTATGCCGTCCTTAACAATAAATACCGATTCAATGGACCCTTCTGCTAAAAATCCGTCAGTGCCTAAATTTAACCCCAGATCAAACCCTCGATCATTGGCATCCTTTCTAACCAGGTATCCATTGAGATAATTTGCACACGCCTTAGCCTGTACAGGGATTGTTTCAGGGTGCAACTTTTTCCACTTTGAAATACACGCGGATAAAGGCTTGACTTTATCCAGGCCCAGTTCTTCAGAAGTCGGGATTGTAAATATCGCCACATCAAGTTTTGATTTTAATACAAGGTTGATTATTGCTTCTTCACCCCAGTACGCTACTATTTTTACAAGCCCGCGTTCTGACAGGTTGATAACGGCAAGCTTTGATACTGCTTTTACAATTTCCTGAATGGAAAAACCCAATTCCATACCTAAAAGACTCACAGTCTGTTCCAGCCTTTTAAGGTGAGCATCCATTCTAAAAGCTGCAATTCCATCAGGTACTGCATGTGTTCCAAAGACTTCAAATACTGCAGATCCTCTGGCAAATCCGTGAGACAAAATCGGGACTTGAGCATCATCCCATGGAATAATTTTATTGTTCAACCATACTTTAGGTTTGTCTGTCATGTAATTGTCTCCTAAGTATTATGTTTTTACCATCCAAGAAAAAGGGGGACATATGGAACCACTTTCGGCATAAGAAGGTGGGGTAAAGTAAGGGAAAGGGGAGGAAAATAAGTGGTCAGCAGCATAACAGGTAATGAACAGGTACAAATGAAAAGCAATTGGGGTTTTATAAGCTTTTCTATAGGACAATTACCAATACGGGCAGCAAGATATAATATAGGGGCTGTAGGTGGTGTTTTGTTGCCAAGCCCTAAATTGGTGCCCAAAATTGCTGCAAAGTGGATAGGATGTACTCCAAGCTCGGTTATCACAGGGAATAAAAGAGCTGCTGCTAAAATTGTCCCGCTGAAATCATCCATGATCATCCCCAGAAGCAGTAAAAAAACATTGACCATGAGCAATATTAAATATTTATTTTCAGTAATGCCGAACAAGCCTTCAATCATACGCTGGGGAACATTCTCCATCACATATATTTTACTGAGCATCATAACAAAAAAAACCATGAGCACAATAACTCCGGTAGTTGTTACGGAAGTTACCAGCGAATCCCTGAGCATCTTTAGAGTCATGGTTTTATAAATGAAAAAACCTACAATAATGCAATAGACGGATGCTATTCCGGCAGCTTCAGTGGGAGTAAAAATACCGCCATAAATGCCGCCTAAAACAATAATCGGGAGCATCAATGCCCAAAAACCCTTGTAAACTGCTTTTCCAAACTGTTTTGTCTGTTTACCGAAAGTAGTTGGGGGCAGGACTTTGATCGGCAGTTTGCGGACGACAACCCAGTTTACAAAACTATAGAGAAAAACCATAATTAAACCGGGAATAACTGTAGATAAAAAACAGGCGGCTACTGATTGCCAGGTGACCCAGGCATAGAGAATCATGGGCACGCTTGGCGGGATAAGCTGTCCCTCAACCGATGCAGCGGAAATAAGAGACGTGGCATGACCACGGGGATATCCCCTCTCTACCATTCTGGGAATCATAATACTTCCGATAGCGGCTACTGCGGCGGTGCATGTTCCTGAGATAGCCCCGAATAAAGCAGAACTGATCACTGAAACTGTTCCTAAACCACTTTTTGTTCTTCCGAGCAGAGTGTCTGAAATAGCTACCAGCCGTCCTGCAATCCCGGTAGTACTCATAATACCGCCCATTAGAATAAAAAAAAGAACGCAAAGCACGGCCAAAGAATTAATTTGATGAAAACCGGTGGATATTAAAAAAATCGGACTGAATCCACCTGTGACTACCATCATGAACAAAACAGCAGCCATGAAACAAAAAGGGACCGGAACACCAAGAACCATTAAAACCAGCAATATTAACAAATCAATAATAATAGTCATAATCAGCTGTCCTTTGCAGTTAACGAGATAAAAAGTTGTCTTTTTCCCATACACAAAAGTATATTATCTATCAGTTCAGTAATAAAATAGGCAGACATCAAAACAGAACCAAAGAAAATAGCGCTTTTGCACAAGACATTGGGCAGGAGCAGTGCCTGTGATGTGCCTCCCCTTACCAGCTCCCAGATAAAAAAGGGGTAAGTCCATGAAACCAGAACCAGAGACAGAGCAACAGTAATTATGCTGGCTGCAGTCCGTAATATGGCAAGTGATCTTTCATTTTTGCACCAGATATTGATAAGTTCCGCCTTTATGTGGGTCCTTTCAAAAGCACCATAAGAAGCTCCCATAAAATAGAGCCACATGCCAATAAAAAGAATCAGTTCTTCTATGCCAAACAAAGGGGAGCCCAGTACATACCGCAAAAAGACTTCCACAAAAATTAAAATACCAACAAATCCTCCTCCCCCAACCATTATAAGCTTCTGCAAAATCAAAGGTATTTTCCAAATAATCAATGCAATTTTTTTCATACTTTCACCATTTTATTAGAAAGCTCCAGTTTCAATATTCATTAGGCTGTGATATTTTTACCTGGTTGCATGTTGCAGCTTTATTGGCCTTTTGAGTTTGCTCCATTAAAGCAGTGGGGAATCACAGGCCAGATAAATACAGGCAGGGAGAATTTTCCCGCCTGTATTTATATACACATAGATAAATAAAAACAAATCCAAAGGATCTATTTAACTTCTATCCCAACATTTTCCCGGCATTTATCAACTATAGCTTTACCCATCAGGACTTCCAGCTTAGGCCAGACTTCTTTTCTAACTTTATCGGCAAAACCCTTGAGTTGCGCATCAGTAGGTATAATAACCTTCATGCCGTAATCTTTCATTTTTTGCCTGTAATCTTCATCTTCCTGCAAAAAATAATCCCAGCGGCCGTCAACCTGTTTCTGGGAAGCGGAAACAAGCACATCTTGGTCATGTTTGGTCAGTTTGTTCCATTTATCCAGATTCAAAATAAACCACATGGGTTCCAGGTAATCGTTTGTCTGGATCCAGACACCCTGGACATCACGGAACTGATACCCCTGAAAAGGAGGCCCTCCGCTTTCACCATCAGCCACCCCTCTCTCAATAGCACTGTAGGCTTCGCTGTATGGAATTGTTGAGGGAATATACCCCAGGGCTTCCCAGGTCAGCTGGCATGCCTTTAACGGCATGACCCTGATCTTCATATTGTTTGGTTTCATCTCTTCCCAGCCATTGGGAACCACCTTGGTGGTCACTCCTGCCCAGCCTGCCGGATAGAGTGCCAGACCCTTAATGCCCTGTTCTTTGAGCAGGTCCCCAACCATGTTGTAAACCCAGCCCCCGACACGGTAGGCCTCTTTTGCCTCTTCAGTGCTGGTAAACATATAGGGCATATAATAACCGATATTCAAGCGTGGGTCATAAGTAGGCGCCAGGGGCAGCATAGCCATATCCACATCGCCCCGCATGACATACTCATTAATATTTACCCAATCGCCAAGGATGCTGCCGGAGTAAACCTTAATTTGAATCCGGCCATCGGTTTTTGCCTTGACTTCTTCTGCAAAAGCAACACACCGTCTGTGGTGGTCACTGTCTTCCGGCATTGTTTGAGCTAATCGCCATTTGAATTGATAATCTCCAGCAAATACCGGAACTGTAATTCCAACTAGCAAAAATGCAGTCAGACTGAAAAACATTACTACCAAACTAAATTTACGAAACATAAACTCCTCCTTTTGTTAAATGTTAACTATCACTCAGCATGTTTTGAACCATAGAAAATTGGTTTTTGCAAGTCAAGTTAAATTGTTCGTAAATAGAAAGTATTTTAGGTAGTTATTTTCCATTAAGCAGGGCATTCATGAGACCATAGTAACCGCGACAGGCACCTGTCAGCTGGGAGATCTCTATATATTCATCATTGACATGTGCCTGGCTTTCTTTTGAGGGTCCAAAACCCATTGTCTTAATGCCGGCTTCACCAGCGTAGTGTGAGCCGTTGGTGCAAAAAGAATATACAGCCATTTCAGGGTCAAGACCAATCTCTTTCAGTCCCTGGTATGCTGTTTGAATAAAATATTCCTCTTCATCGTATATCCATGCCGGGAAAAAGCGTTCCGCCTCGATATCAGCATCAGTGTAACACGCTTCCCTGCCAAAGGAATAAGAAACCCGGGCTTGAAAATCAGGATCATGGTTTTGGAATTTTTTAATTAATTTCTCTATTGGAGCAATAACATTCTTTTTTGTTTCACCGACTAGTAATCGCCGGTCAAAGGTTGCTTTACAATATTCAGGAACAACTGACAAACCAGGATATGGGCTTGACTTTATATCTGTCAGTTCAAGAATTCCATGCCCCAGTACTGGATGATGACTGACGGACAAGCCTTGCATGGCTTCTATCAGTTTTGTCATTTTATAGACTGCATTCAAACCCGCTTTTGGATTTGCTGAATGGGCTGGTTTGCCAAAGGTTTCCACGACTATTTCAGCTCTTCCGCGCTGACCGTGTGCCAGGTTAAGGTTCGAAGCTTCACCTATTACAACAAAGTCCGGCTGGACCCGATTGCTGATGTTGCGTGAGGCAATACCTTCAAAGGATTCTTCATGAACAACTCCGGATACCACAATTTCACCGGCAAAATCATTTTGAGTGTCTGCGATGAAATATTCGACAGCCATAATAACAGCAGCAAGTGCTCCTTTCATGTCAGACGAGCCGCGCCCGTAAATGCGACCATTGTGTATATCCCCGCCAAAGGGATCATACTTCCATTGAGTCGGATCTGTTACCGGCACGGTATCGACATGGCTGTCAAAAAGCAATTTTTTACCCTGCCTCTTGCCCTTGAAACAGGCAGTAATACTCCCGGATTCATCAATGTATATGTCACTGCAGCCTTTGTCTTTAAAAATGTGCTGCAATTGGAGGATGATCTGTTTTTCCTCACCTGAATAGCTCCTGGTGCGAATCAAACTAGAACATAAATCAATGAGTTTTACTTCCCTTTCTTTTGTAAGCATTTGAATCCTCCATTTATAAGAAATGCATATTTTCCCGACATGCATTATTTGTCAATTTATTAGGGCTAAAACCATTTTTCAACTTTTATGAAGGATGCCCAATTTTTATTTTATAAATTTAAACTCAGAGCAAATTCATTTTTGGTTTTCTACCTTTAAAAAAGTGCATTTGTCAATGGTATAAATTGACAAGCTGAAAAGTGAATGGTAATTGATTAAACAATGCCATATAGAAAAAGTCGAATTTAATTTTGATTGATTCTATGAATAAAGGGAGAGAGAACAGATGAGAGCGGTTGTTAAATTTGCTGAAGGCGAAGGAAACATTGAACTTCGTGATGTTCCAGAACCCAAAACGGGAGACAATGAGGTCAAGATCAAGGTAAAGGCAGTCGGAATTTGCGGGTCTGACCTGCATATTTTCAACTGGGACATCGGTATTCCAACTAAGGTCCCTTTTACTATAGGGCATGAGTTTTCCGGAATTATTGCCGAAGTTGGAAAGAATGTCCGGCAATTTAAGGGCGGTGAGCGTGTAACAGCAGAAAACTCGCGGTTCACTTGCGGCAGTTGCCGCTGTTGCATGACAGGAAACTACAATCTTTGCAAGGGCAGGTTGGCTACTGGGTACGCCTATGACGGTGCTTACGCAGATTATTGTGTAGTGCCGGAAAACAGGGTACATTTACTTCCGGACAATGTTGATTTCATTACAGCAGCACTGACCGACCCTTCAGCCTGCGTTTACCATGCTGTTCAGGACCTGACTGGCGTCAATGCCGGAGACATGGTACTGATTACCGGCAGTGGAGCCATGGGTCTGTTCTGCGTTCAATATGTCAGGGTAAACGGCGGAATTCCTGTGATCACAGGTCTGAATCAGGATAAAAACCGTTTAATGCTTGCCCGCGAACTGGGCGCGTACAGAACGATCAACGTGTCAAAAGAAGACCTCAATGCGGTGATTAACGAAATAACCCAGGGCAAAGGGGTGGATATTGCCCTTGAATGTTCAGGGAACCAGTCTGCGGCTGAAAGCTGCCTGAATCTTTTACGACGGCAGGGAAAATATACCCAGATCGGTATTTTTGGCAAACCGGTCACCATCAATCTTGACAAAGTTCTTTACGGTGAAATCCAGATGACCGGATCATTCAGCCAGAAACACCTTGCATGGAAAGCAGCCATTGAACTGGCATCCCAAGGAAAAATCCTGGCAAGACCGCTGGTCACTGATATCCTTCCACTTGAGTCCTGGGAAGAGGGTTTTAAACGTTCTTTTGAAGGAAAGGCGATCAAGGTTGTATTCAAGCCCTGAACAGACATATAACCTTGTGATTTATACCCAAAACGATTAGACGTCAGATACAGGTGTTGTAGTATTTAAACAGGCTGCTATTTTTGCAAAGCTTATAAATAAACAGAATTTTATGGTTGATAATGGAAAATAATAATATTGTTCATGTAATGTTGACTGGAGGTACGATTGACTCTAAATATGATCCAGAAAATCCCAGAGTTGATGGTAATGACATTGATCCTAATGTTCCATATGAACATTCAATTGTACCCGAGTTTTTTAAAACATTAGAATTAGATGGAAAATTTGAATTTACGGAAGTATATATGAAAGATAGTAGAGATGTAGTTCCGGAAGAGATTGAGAACTTATTAACAACTATTGAGAATTCTCAACATAAACAATTTATTGTAACTCATGGTACTTATACAATGCAAGATACAGCAAAATATCTTGAGAGAAACTTGCTAAGAGAAGATGCAACTGTTGTATTAACCGGCTCAATGTTCATACCTCATGCTCCAGAAGATAAAGATACAATTGCCAGGTTGGAAAAGATCACTGATGCTAGATTGAATCTTGGATTTGCATATGCGCATGCACTTAATTCTCCACCTGGTGTTTATGTTTGTATTAAACTGGAAAAATATACACCAGATAATATGTCGAAATTACATTAAGGACCTCAAATAAAATAAATTGAGCAGAAATAGCGCAGGATTTTGGTTCATCTACAAGGCGCATCAAATGTTTAATACTATACGTATTAGGCCTTTGGTGCAAC
>JAQIBP010000056.1 GCA_027858995.1 Deltaproteobacteria bacterium
TTCAAAATAGTACCATATGAATATTTCAAAACTGTAACCATTTGAAATCAAAGAAATTTATAATAAAAGTAATTCTATATAAAAAGTTAACATACTGAAATTATTAAACTAAATTTAAAATCACAAAGATGAAATTTATTATGTAAATATTTAGATAAAATTAATGGATGCATTGACTTTTTGTTTTTCAGGTGGTTATATGGTAGAGTTTTTTTATTTTATTAATAGTGAATAAATAAAAAATAAAATTCATAAGGATATATCCATGATTCAATCTATTTTAATGATGGGCGGACTAGGTGTTTTAATCAGCACTGCTCTAGTGATTGCTTCAAAAGCTTTTTATGTTTACGAGGATCCAACAGTACTTGCTATTGATGATGCACTGCCCGGAGCCAATTGCGGGGGATGCGGCTATCCAGGTTGTATGCCCAATGCCCAGGCCATTGCCGACGGTGTCCAGAGCGTAAATTCATGCGTGGCAGCAGGTGATGATGTTGCCCAGGCAATTGCAGCAATTATGGGTGTGTCAGTAGTTGACAGAGAACCTGAATTTGCAGGGCCTGGATGCTATTATGGTAATGATGAAGCAGACATGGAGTATAAATATCTTGGTCTGACAGACTGCAGGGCAGCTTCACTGATGTTTGGAGGGATGAAAGAGTGCAGGATCGGATGTCTTGGACTTGGTACCTGTGTAAAAGCCTGCCTGTTTGATGCTTTAACCATTGGCAGTGACGGCCTTCCCAAGGTTGACCAGGAAAAATGTACAGGGTGTGGCGCCTGTGAAGTGGTATGCCCTAAAAATATAATAAGGCTTACATCTGTGACAAGAAGGATTATGAGAGAGTATACAGATGAAGAGTGCATCACCCCCTGCCAGAGAGCCTGTCCAACAGGTATTGACATTAAAGAGTATATAAGATTGATCAGGGAAGGCGATTATACAGGCTCTATCCAGGTTATAAAAGAGAGAAACCCTTTTCCCAGTGTGATAGCACGAATTTGTCCTGCTGAATGTGAATCTCACTGCAGAAGGCTTTTGCAGGATGATTCCGTTGCCATAAATCATTTGAAACGTTTTGTATGTGACTATGAAATGAATCAAAATAAGTTGTCACTGCCCTATAAAGCTCCTTTAAGCGGGAAAAAGATTGCAGTTATCGGTGGTGGAGTTCAAGGATTATCAACTGCATTTTTCAGTGCAAGATTAGGGCATGAACCCACAGTTTTTGAAGCAACAGATTCTCTTGGAGGAATCCTTCGCCAGGCTATTTCAAGGGAGAGGCTCTCCATGGATGTCCTTGAGTGGGATATTGAAGGCGTAAGGCAGATGGGTGTAGATCTTAAAACAAATACAACAGCTGGAAGAGATTTTACCATTGACAGTCTTTTGAAAGAGGGTTTTAATGCAGTATTTACCGCAACAGGCGGTTGGGATTCCAGACTTCTGCGCAAAGATATTGATAAGACTGCCAAAGTTTTTCCAGGCACATTTCTTTTAATTGATCTTTTGAGAAGTAAAACAGATAAGAATCTGGATATATCATCAGGAGAGAGTGTGGTAATTGCAGGCAGTGGTAATAAGAGCCTGCCAGGTGCTGTGGATATTTTAAAAGAAAATGGAGCCAAAAATATAACCGCTATTTTAAGAAAACCAACAGATGATTTATCTCTCGACCCTGCAGGTATTGATCAACTCATAAAGGCTGGTATAACCATAATTTATCATGCAGGTATTACAAGGGTAATGGGTGAAGATGATCAACTCAAATCCATTGAATATACCAAGATTTCCACCGGTGAAAAAAAGATCATTGATGCAGACACATTGATTATTGGCTCAGGAAGATTTCCCGAACTTGTATTTATCCCAATGGCCCCAAATGATTCAACTGATGATTCAGACAATGAATCTCAGGAGACTCAAGAAATTATTGCAAATGCAGGGCCACTTGCCTGGGAAGGAGTTGAACTCCTTAAAAAACCAGATTCAAACAGAGAGCTGGGACTGCTTTCAGACCAGGATACTAAAACCGAGTATTCTTCTGTTGTGGCAGCCATCAATGGCGGCAGAAAAGGTGCAGCAGCCTTGCATAATCTGATGTATGGAATACAATATCAGGAAGCTTCTAAAATTATTACAGAACAAACCCGGCTTCAGGATGTTTTTTCGTTGAACAGTGTTGACACTTCTTCGCGAAACATTCTGATACCGCGTCAGACAAGAAAAGAGTGGTTAGATGAATTTTCAACAGGATTTTCCACGGATAAAGCTCATACTGAAGCCGAAAGGTGTTTAAGGTGCGGTCTTATCTGCTATGAAAAAAGTTGAGAAAGTTGTGAGTTTTAAAGGGGTTAGTTAAGGGTTTACTTAAAAATAAATTGGCACTTCAGGCTTAAATATTTATATCAGGAAACTTTATGGAACCACAACAAATACTTGTTGTTGATGATGAGAAAAGAATTGTTGACAGTATTTCACTCTGTCTGCAAAGAGAAGGTTTTCAGACCATTGGCGCTTTCAATGGCAAAGAAGCTGTAAAACTTTTTCAACAAGAGAAATTTGATCTTGTATTGCTTGATATAAGTATGCCCGGGATGAATGGGTATGAAGCCATGGAGCATATCTTTCAGATGGATGAAGATGCCGTGGTTGTTATTATTACCGGCAATGCATCTATTGAATCAGCTGTCCGGGCACTAAAAATCGGTGCCTGGGATTATCTGAAAAAACCTTTTGAGTATGCAGATTTAAGAAAAACTGTTAAAAATGCCCTTTCGCAAAAGCAGATAATTGCAGATAAAAAAGCCATGTCTGTAAGGCTTGAAGCCTCTGAAAAACAATATGAATACATGGTGAATAACTCTCCTGATCTAATTTTTACCTTGGATAAAACCGGCTGTTTCACTTTTGTAAATCATCAGTTTAATAAAGTACTTGGTTTTTCATGGCATGATTTAATAGGAACCAGTTTTGAAAATATTATTCATGAAAAAGATCTTTTAAAAGCCAGAGCCCTTATACAGGCTGGGAAAAATGGAAGCCTGTTCAATGAAACCAGGGAATTGCATTTAAGATTTAAAAAAGCAAAACAGAAAAAATCAAAATATGATCCTTACTCTTCATTTGCTTTTATGGAGCTGAAAGCCGCACCCATAAATTTGCCTGCCATAGATAACAAGAGGGAGTGTAAAGGAGTGCATGTAGTGGCAAGGGATGTTACTGAGCGGATTAATCTTGAGGGTCAGCTTCGCCAGGCACAGAAAATGGAAGCCATAGGCACACTCGCAGGAGGTATTGCCCACGATTTCAATAACATACTCATGGGTGTGCAGGGATATACATCTCTTGTAAAGCTTGGGTTTGACAGGGGTTCTGAGGAATATAAGAAACTTGCCAATATTGATGAATATGTTGCTAATGGGGCAGAAATGGCTCGACAATTATTGGGATTTGCACAGAAAACCTGCTATGGAACAAATCCTGTTAATTTGAATTATCTTTTAAAAATGTCTGCAAAAATGTTTGGCAGGGCAAAAAAAGATATTTTGATTGAGCAGTCTTTAGATAAAAATTTATGGGGAGTAGTTATAGATGAAGGCCAGATAAAACAGGTGTTATTGAATCTTTTTGTTAATGCCTGGCAGGCAATGCCCGATGGAGGCACAATTATTATCAAGTCTGAAAATATTGTTGCAGCTGAGCAGTGGATAAATGAATTTGGACTTGAAGATGCAGGCAACTATGTAAAGGTTACCGTATCAGATATGGGTATGGGAATGGATGATGAGCTTATTACAAGAATTTTTGATCCATTCTTCACAACCAAAGAACAAGGCCAGGGAACAGGCCTTGGGCTTGCTACAGCATATGGGATTATCAAAAGCCATAAAGGATTATTGAAAGTTAAGAGCCAGTTAGGAAAAGGCAGCTCTTTCATGATTTTTCTGCCTGCCACTCCAGCCAAGGTTAAGAGATCTTTTGAGCCTGAAGAAAATCGGACGATATACAACGGTAAAGGCACCATTCTGCTTGTTGATGATGAAGCAGGTGTTATTGAAGTCTGTTCAGAAATGCTGGAAAACCTTGGTTATAAAGTAAAAGCTGTTACAGATGGGATGCAGGCCATAGATATTTTAAAATCCAGGGATTTTAAAATAGATCTTGTTCTCTTGGATATGGTTATGCCCCAAATCAACGGGGAGCAAACTTTTGAAAAAATCAGAGAAGTGGATCCTGACATGAAAATTCTGATCTGTTCAGGCTATACCAAGGAAGAAAAAATTCAAAAAATGGTGGAAAAGGGATGTGATGAATATATTCTTAAACCATTTGATGTGGTAGCATTGTCTGAAAAATTAAATAACGTTTTGAGTCCAAATGTGAGTTATGAGGTGTGAGATGTCTCACACCCCACCACTCGCATTCCATTACTCACACCCCAAAAATTAATGCGTGTTTGAGCGAAAAGTTGCCCATTAAACACTAATTATCCAAAGACCTTTTCAAGATCCGGCACAATCTGTTTTTTACGACTCATTATCTTGTCCAACCAGACTTTTCCATCAGCAGGGGCAGATCCAAATGCCTTTTCAACAACTGACTCATCATCTGAAGCAATCAAAAGCTCTGTGCCTTCTTTCATGATATCAGTGAGCATGAGAAATACGCTGTGATGACCTTTTTCCTCTTTAAGGGTTTTAATATCTTTTTCAAGGTCTGCTTTTATACCATCAACAATTGACAGGTCAACAAGCTCAAGCTGTCCAACACCCACACCCTTGCCGCCCATGTTAAAATCTTTGTAGTCACGCAGGACAAGCTCACGAATGGGAGTGCCCTCAACAGCAGATTTTACCTTGAACATCTCAATGCCAAGGGTTTCCAAATCATTTTCTTCACAGATTTCAGAAAGATTGGCACACACTTTTTTATCTGTATCAGTACAGGTGGCTGATTTAAAAATTACTGTATCCGACAAAATTGCACATAGCATGATACCTGCAAGCTCTTTTGGTATTTCAACATCAAAATATTTATACATTGATGCAACAATAGTGCAGGTGCATCCCACAGGCCATATCCAGCATTCCAAAGGCTGGCTTGTAGTTACATCTCCTAATTTGTGATGATCTACAATACCAAGAATATTAGCCTCGCCAAGGTCGTCAGGGCTCTGGGCAAGATCGGAATGATCCACAAGATATAAATCTTTTCCAGCATATGAAGTGACAACATCGGGAGCTGCTACGCTGAATTTTTCTAATACAAATTTAGATTCAGGATTGAGTTCACCCTGTACAACAGGTGCAATATCTTCACCAAGTTTTTTTTTAAGGTCGCAAAGTGCAATCGCTGCACAAACTGAATCAGTGTCCGGGTTCTTGTGTCCAACTACTAAAGTGGTCATTAAATTTACCTCCTAAATTTTTTAGTCTTGTTTCTATAATTTGATGATCCATAAACTATTATAATCATCTGGTGTTTATGGTTTTTGTACCGCCATACAAAAAACAGTTTTTTACCATACAAAAAGTTTTATATGACGAATCTTTAATATTAACAAGGAAAATTTTAAAAAATTTATCTGCTTTTTACTATTAAATAAAATATAAAATTAATGCTCTCCTTGTAGGCGAGGATGGAAAGCGCTATTAAATCAATGATTTTAAAAGATTTACACCGTCTGTTTGTTGTTTCCAAAAAACATCAGCCGGTTTCAGGTATCATATCGCTTTCAGATGCAGCGCGGTTTAGGTCAGGAAGCTGTCATGCATGTGTCAGCAGTAGAATCAAAGTTGACTAAATCCGGCTCTATGCCATAAGAAATTTATCAGGATCCGTTCCAGGGTGATCATTATACCAAATATTCAGTGACTAAATATGTGAGCTTTGACGTAATGCAGAAGAGAGGTGGAAGGACAAACAAGGTGTTCAAGTCTTTTTGACTTGACCGCTAAATACAGGTTTTGCAGATTTTACAATCAATCATGGGGCAGGGTGCAGATTGTTTTTCCTGTTTTGCCTTAATAAATTCCCTGACAAGAAATTTTTTTTTCACGCGATTGTCAAGAAAATCCCATGGCAGGGTATCATCCACACCCTTTTCCTTATAGATAATTGAGTGACAATATCCTCTGTTTTTTCTTATGGCTGATGTCCATCCCTCTTTGAGAGCAGATTCGATTATGTCAGCTGTCTTTTGGTCACCACGGGACAAAAGAGCATGGATTTTAGCTTTTTTCAGTGATTCAATATTTATATTTATGTTGGCAATTTTTTTTAACCCCTGTTTGATTATATTTACCTTTTTCTTTAATATGGTTTCATCTTCCATGGCAGCCCACTGAAACGGAGTAGAAGGTTTAGGGATAAAAGGGTTGACACTCAATGTAATGGTGCCGATTTTTCTGTTTTTTTTTGACTCTTCAAGAAAAACAATTTTAATTCTTTTGGTTAACTCAACAATATCATGCACATCCTGAATCTCTTCAAAGGGAAGCCCTATCATGAAATAAAGTTTTATATTCATGATACCGGCACTAACAAGCTTTCTTACTGCCAGAATTATATCTTTTTCATCAATGTTTTTATTGATAATTCTGCGCATTCTTTGTGATCCTGCCTCAGGGGCAAGGGTTGCTGTTTTGATGTTAGAATTTGAAAGTGCAAGAATAAATTTATTATCTAATTTATCAGCTCTCAGGGATGAAAAGGATAATTGAAATTTGTGTTTTAAGCCATAGTCACAAATGGCCATAATATCAGGGTGATCTGCAATGGCTGAACTGACAAATCCTATTTTATCTGTCTTTTTTGCAGCTTGATCAATTGCAGCAAAGATGTTTTTTTTGGGATAAATTCTCGGGGGGCGGTAAATAAACCCTGAACTGCAGAACCTGCAGCCATGGGGACACCCTTTAAGGGTTTCAATAAGAAACGTATCCTTAAAAGCTGTATCAGCAGTAAGAACAGTTGTACAGCTTGTTATTGCTTGAAGGCTTTCAAGATATTGCACCTTGACCGGCAATGTTTTTTTATTGCTATAGAGAGGAGTGTATGAACCTGGGATTTTTTTTTCAAGGTTTTTTAAAAAAGATTTCTTATCAGTATTTTTTAAAAATTCATTAAAGAAAGGTTCTAAGAGGTTTTCAGCTTCACCAAGGAGAAAACAATCAATAAAGGGAGCTATGGACTCAGGATTTAAAAAACAGGCGACTCCCCCTGCAACCACCAGGGGGTGGATGTGGTTTCGATCAGATGATCGCAGAGGGATGCCTGTTCTGGTAAGGAGTTGAACAAGGTTTAAAAAATCGTTTTCAAATGAAATTGAAAACATGATTATATCAAAAAGATCAAGTCTTAATCCGGTTTCAATACTTTTTGGGCATTTGGCATCCTTTTTTTGCCTGGACCAAAAAACCCGCTGGCATGACACAAACTCAATTTTGTTTGCAAGCTTATAAACTGTTTGAAAGCCAAGGCTTGACATGCCAGCCTTATAAGTATTGGGATAGACAAGGGCAGTTTTTAGCAAACCTTTGTCTTTTTTAATTATGGCTCCTGTTTCAACACTGTTTTTCAAACCATAATTCAGGCCAGGTTTAAACCGTTTTTTCATTCATAATTCACCATTCATTCCTGTTTTATAACTCATAACTCACAACTCACATCTCAATCTGCTTTTCGTCTAAGAAATGTCGGTACCTCCAGATCATCATTATCAAATGCCATTTCAGCGTAATCATTTGTCATACCCTCATCTCCAACAACTTTTTTTTGTGTCATGATGACAGGATTGTCAAATTCATTCCAGTTTGCAAGTTCCTCCGGGGTTGGAGTCCGTATATGTCCACGGGCAACTGGTTCGCATGTCTGTTGTACACTCCTTGATACCAATTTCTGCTGTTGATGTTCAGGCAGTTGAGCGGCAGGGTCAAAATGATGAATATTATTGGATTCTTCAAGCTCGCCAGAGTCAATACCTGTGGCAATAACAGTAATTCTCATTTCATCGCCAAGATCCTCGTCAAATGTCTGGCCCCAGATGATCTCCGCTTCATCTCCAACTTCCTGATAAATTCTGTCAGATGCTTCTGTCATCTCATCAAGGGTAAGATCAGAGCTGGATGTTATATTCATCAGCACACCCTTTGCTCCTGAAATTGATATGTCTTCAAGAAGAGGATGGGAAATAGCTCTTTCAGCAGCCTCAACTGCACGGTTTTCTCCTGAAGCAACACCGATGCCCATCAATGCTTTACCAGCTTTTTGCATGGTAGTTCTTACATCTGCAAAGTCAAGATTAACGTGCCCCGGCATCATAATAAGATCAGTGATTCCTTTTACAGAATGATGCAGGATTTCATCTGCTTTAATGAACATATCAACCATTCTGGCACCCTTGGGAGCAATCCCGCGGAGTCTGTCATTTGGAATTATAATAACTGTATCTGTGGTTCCATGAAGATTTTCAAGACCCGTAATAGCCTGTTTTTCTCTTTTTTTCCCTTCAAAGGAGAAGGGTTTTGAAGCTACTGCTACTGTCAGGATTCCAAGATCTTTACAAATTTCTGCAATGACAGGGGCAGCACCGGTTCCTGTACCGCCGCCAAATCCTGCTGTAATAAAGACCATGTGACTGCCCTCCAGGGCTGCCCTCAGTTCATCCATGGTTTCCAAAGCAGCATCCCTGCCTTTGTCTGGGTCAGCACCTGCGCCAAGACCTTCTGTCAGCTCTTTTCCAATCTGAATTTTTACTTCAGCTCTGGATGCATCAAGAGCCTGCACATCAGTGTTGGCAACAATAAATTTTACACCTTTCAGTTTTGCATCAATCATGTTGTTTACGGCGTTACCACCGGCCCCGCCAACACCAATAACTTTAATTTTTGCTGAATTGTCGTTTTCTACATAAGAAAAAGTCATATCCACCTCCTGTAAAAATATTAAATTATGTTTTTAAACCACTGTTTCATTTTGTTTAGTATTCCGATAAAACCCGGAACTTGTACATTCTTAAATTCTGTCTGATCACTGGCTGTGGAACCAAAAATTACAAGTCCAACTCCAGTTGCATAGGCAGGATTTTTAACAATATCTTTTAACCCTCCGATTTTATTTGGCTCTCCAATTCGCACGGGCAGATTAAACACAGATTCTGCAAGCTCACTTATTCCATCAAGAACCACGCTTCCCCCTGTGAGCACAAACCCTGCCGGGAAGGTATTTTCAAGGCCATTGGAGAATAATTCTGCTTTTAACAGTGAAAAGATCTCTTCAACCCTGGGTTCAAGAATTTCAGCAAGAATTCCTTTGGAAAGTTTTTTAGGGGCTCTGCCGCCAACTGCAGGAACTTCTATAGTTGTGCCCTTTCTGACATTTTCCGGAATACATGTACCGTGTTCAATTTTTATTTTTTCAGCTTCAGGCAAAGGAGTCCTCAACCCAATGGAAATATCATTGGTCAGATTGTTGCCCCCAAGGGTGAGTTCATAAATAAATTTCAGGTTATTATCTTTAAAAAGGGCAAGGTCAGTAGTCCCTCCTCCCAAGTCAACGATTACACATCCCAACTCCTTCTCTTCCTTTGTAAGGACAGCTTCTCCCGAGGCCAGGGATTCAAGGGCAATATCACAAACTTCAAGACCTGCTTTATTGCAGCATTTAACAACATTCCTGACCGATGATACAGCTCCTATAATAATATGAATTTTAGCTTCAAGACGTATGGCTGTCATACCAACCGGGTTTTGGATGGATTCCATATCATCAACAATAAATTCCTGGGGGATGACGTGAAGGATCTCTCTGTCTGTGGGAATAGCCACAGCTTTTGCAGCATCAATAACACGGTCAACATCCATTTCAGTGATTTCACGGCCTTTGATGGCAATAAGTCCATGGGAACTAAGCCCTTTGATGTGATTGCCCGCAATCCCAACATATACAGATGAAATATCACATCCAGCCATGAGTTCTGCCTCTTCAACTGCCTTTTTTATTGAATCCACAGTTGATTCAATGTTGACAACTGAGCCTTTGCGAAGTCCGGTGGATGGATGAGAACCAACACCTATGACATTTATTTCATCCTCAAGCATCTCTCCAACAATGGCACAAATTTTTGTTGTGCCAATGTCCAGACCCACGATTATTTTTTCATTTCCCTGCAAATTAAACCCCCTTTTTAAAATCATCTATTTGAAACAATCTGTCGGGTTCTGTCTTGATAAATACTTTTTCAATATTAAAAAGGTCCATTGTGCTGATTGTTTTTTCAGGAAAGTTTTTATCAATATACTCACTAATTTCTATTGCTTTATTCAGCTTTGCTTTAAATTTGCTGAATCCCAATTTTATTTGAATTGTTTTTTCATTGTTTAAAGAAAATTTGTTGTAGATATCATTGGCTTTAATGCTGATTCCTGAGTTTTTATCTGCCTTTATTAATTTTACACTGTTTGAATTATCAGCTTTGAAAAATTCCATGACAGAGTTGAAAAGAGGGCTGTTAAATGTATATTGGTAATTTGATTTGCGAAGGTCAACTCCGGTTATAACAGGTAAGTTTTTAATGCTGTCTTTCAGAGGATTGTATTCTTTAAAAGGTTTACCACTGGTATTGATTAAAATATCTGCCAGGTTTTCAATTTTAACAATTGCCAGAGGTTTTTCTTCAATAATGGATATAATAAGCTTGCAGGGCATACTCCTTTTAATATCGGCAGATTCAATCCAGGGGTGGGAAACAATGAGCTTTTGTGCAGTTGATAAATTGACCTGGAAAATATTTTTATTAGTGTCTATATTTGCCAATGTAAGAATTTCATCTTTAGAAGTCTGTTTCATGCCTGAGATTTCTATGGTTTTAATTTTTAAAAAATCAGTCTGGATAATAAAATCGTATATAAATATGGATGCAAGGCTTAAAACAGTTATAGAGACAACTATCATGATGCACTTAAGGAAAAAATCAACTGCCTCAACACTGGTTGTTGATTCTACCTTTTTTCCCGTGTTGTTCTCTGTTTCAGGCTTATACCTGTTGTGTCTGATTTTTTTATTCACCTTCAATCCTCACTTCGGTTTCAAGTTGAATATTGAATTTCTCAAACACTTTTTTTTGAATCTGCTGTTTTAATAAAAGGATATCTTCGCAGCTTGCATTTCCTATGTTTACAATGAAATTGCCGTGTTTTTCCGAGACTGCCGCATCATTGACGCTCATACCTTTTAGTCCGGCTCTATCAATAAGTTCTCCTGCTGATCTGCCAACAACAGGGTTCTTGAAAAAACATCCCGCACTTGCAAAAGATACTGGCTGACTTGTATTTTTTCTATTTAAATTATGTTTAAAGATCTGTTCTATAAGTTCTTGATTCCCTTTTTTCAGTGTGATTGCGGCTGAAACAATGATTCCAGACAAATTAAGGTGTCGATAAGAAAAATCTAAAAGGTCTGTTCCAATGGTTTCCACCTCAAGAGTATCCTGGTTCAATACCTCAATGGATTTAATAATTGTTGACATCTCACCGGATTTTGTTCCGGCATTCATTATGATGGCTCCCCCTATTGTTCCAGGTATCCCGGCAGCAAATTCAAGTCCTGAAAGAGTGTTATTAATGGCAAACTGGCAAACTTTCGATAGACGTTCTCCTGCATCAGCAAAAATTGTTATCGTGTCTCTCTCTTTTTCAATGATTTGTATTCTGGATTTCAATTGTTTTGTAATAACTACCAGACCACGTATTCCTCTATCTGTAATTAAAAGATTGGTACCCCTTCCAAAAAGAGTGACTGGAATATCAAGTTCCCAGGCTCTTTTCAGTAAATCTTTTAATTCAAATCTGTTTTCTGGTAAAGCAACAAGGTCGGCTGTACCTCCAATTTTAAAAGAGGTATAGTTTTCCATTGGTTCATCAACAAGAATATTAAATTCTTGAACAAGGATTGAGTATGACTCTATTATCTCTTTTATCATGCTGTCCCTCCTTTTTATAAGATTTCCACGAGGTTTTCACCAAGTGTATAAATATCTCCTGCACCAAGTGTTAAAACAATATCGTTTTTTTTAACTTTATGGGTTATTATGGATAAAGCCTGTATAAAATCCGGTGCACAGCTCACATCTCCATGTCCGTGTTCCTGTATGCCTTTGCACAATTGTTGAGAATTAACTCCTTTAATCTCCTGTTCACTTGCCGCATAAATGGGGAGGACAATGAGAATATCAGACTGGTAAAAGGAGCGGGTGAATTCATGGAATAATCCTTGGGTTCTTGTGTATCTGTGAGGCTGGAAAACGACAATCAGACGTTTGTTCCTGTAACTTTCCCTGATTGCAGCAAGAGTTGCCACGATTTCTGTTGGATGATGGCCATAATCATCCATCACTATAATTCCCTTTTTCTCTCCTTTGATTTCAAGCCGGCGTTTTACGCCTTTAATTGATTCCAATGCTTTTTTAATTGTTTTAAAGTCAATGTTGAGTTCAAGGCCTGTTGCAATTGAGGCAAGAGCATTGTAAATATTGTGTTTTCCTGCAATATTCAAATTGATGTCGCCAAGAAGTCTCTTATGGTGAAAAATTTTGAAAAAACTTTTGCTGCCTTTGAATGAGATCTCTCTGGCCTGTAAATCAGACTGGGCTGTCATACCAAAAGTGGTATATCGAACCTTGACTCTGGGAAGTATGTTTTGAATATGCTCATTGTCAAGACATAGAATTGCAAGGCCGTAAAAGGGAACAGAATTTATAAACTGGACAAATTTATCTTTAATATCTTCAATATCCTTGTAAAAATCTAAGTGCTCAAGATCAATATTTGTAACTGCTGCAATGGCAGGGGCATACTTTAAAAAAGATCCATCACTTTCGTCTGCTTCAGCAACTATAAAATCACCTTTACCGTGCAGGGCATTAGTGTCAAGACCTTGAAGAAGCCCTCCTATTATCACTGTAGGGTCAAGTCCGGCTGTATTAAGGATTTGAGAAATCATGGAAGTGGTTGATGTTTTACCGTGGGCACCTGATACAGCTATGGAGTATTTAATGCGCATTAATTCAGCCAGCATTTCAGCCCTTGGAATAATGGGAATGGATAAAGCTTTTGCCTGAATTACTTCCGGGTTCTCCTTTGCAATGGCAGTAGATGTAACCACAACATTGGCGTTTTTTACCTGCTCTTTGCTGTGCCCCTTAAAGATTATTCCGCCTTTTTTTTCAAGGCGTTTTGTAATGTGGGATAATTTCAGATCTGATCCTGACACCTTATATCCAAGAGTGATAAGAAGTTCAGCAATACCACTCATGCCAATACCGCCGATCCCTACAAAATGAACATGGTAATTTTTTTGATACATAGTTAACCTATTGTATTTAAAATGTATGAAGCAATTTTTTCATCAGCATCTGGCATGGAGAGTCGTTTTAAGGCTCTGCCCATGCTTTCAAGTTTCTCTTTGTCTTTTATTAACTTTTCAATTATTGTTTTTAAAGTTTGTCCGTTAAGGTTTTTGTCCTGGATCATTATGGCAGCACCTTGCTCTTCAAGGGCTTTTGCATTAAAAGCCTGATGATCATCAGCAGCATAGGGGAAAGGAATTAAAATAGCCGGCACCTCCTTTATGCATAGCTCTGCAATTATTCCAGCTCCTGCCCTTGTAATGACAAGGTCTGCCATTGTTTGAATTTTTGGCATGTCATGGAAAAATGCCCTGGCTGTTGCACGGATTTTCAGATCTTTATACTTTTGCCTGATAAGGTCTTCCTCACTAATGCCGGTTTGATGGATAATATTGAATTGATTGGGGTTTTCCATTAATTCAAGTGCATCCATAAATGCATTGTTAATGCTGGCAGCCCCTTGACTCCCACCTGTTACAAGAATGGTGAATTTGTTTGAGTCATAACTGCTCAAATTCAAATCCTCTTTTGTTTCAATGTTGGCGTCTTTTCTGACAGGATTACCAACATATTTTACTTTTGGGTTGTTAATAAATCCGTTTGTATCCTGAAAAGATGTGAAAATAGTTTTTGTGAATTTTGACAGTATTGAGTTTGTCATTCCAGGAAAGGCATTCTGCTCCTGGATGGCGGTTGGAATACCAAAAATACATGCAGCTATAATCACTGCAAATGATGAAAAACCACCCACACCAATAACAAAATCGGGTTTAAAAGCTCTCATTATTATCAAGGACTGGATCAGGGAGAAAAGAACAGTAGTTGCAGCAAAAATTTTATATATAATGTTGCCGCCCTTAACGGGTTTTGAAAGGATTGCTTTATGGGAATACCCGTATTTTTTAAGGGTTTGTGTTTCAAACAGAGCATTTGTACCAACAAAAAGGATATTAACACCAGGGCTTGTTTTTTTAATGATCCTTTCAAGAGCCTGGGCAATTGCAATCCCGGGAAACAGATGTCCACCTGTTTTGCCACCTGCAATTATTATGTTAAGCTCTCTATTCATAATTTTTTGAAGCCGAGATATTCATTAAAATGCCCATTGCAGCCATGTTGACCACAAGGGATGTGCCGCCATAACTGATAAAAGGCAGGGTAAGCCCCTTTGTCGGAAGAACTCCGAGAGCAACTCCTGTGTTGATCATGACCTGAACAGCGATATAAATAGTAAGGCCGGTTGCAGTAACAGTTCCAAACAGGGTTTTTGATTGTTTGGCAATCTGGGTTCCTTTTAGCAATAAAATTAAATATAGTAATAGAATAGTCAGCACACCGATCAATCCAAGTTCTTCACCAATAATGGCAAAAATAAAATCTGTGTGTGGCTCTGGAAGATAATGCATTTTCTGCATTCCAAGACCAATGCCTTTGCCGAAAATTCCTCCTGATCCAAATGCTTTTAAAGAGTGTGTAATCTGGTATCCGGTGTTAAATGGGTCATCCCAGGGATTTAAAAACGAGAGAATCCGCTCCAGTCGGTATTCAACCTTGAAAATAAGAAAATAGACCAAGGGGATAACCAAAGGTGTTGGAGAAAGCAGATGACCTATTTTAACACCTGCTGTAAACATCATTCCCCATGTGATTATTCCCAATACAACAATGGTTCCAAAATCAGGCTGAATGATTATAAGAGAGGCAAAAACAGCGAAAATAAATGCGTGGGGAATAAAGCCCACGGAAAACACTTTAATCATCTCCTGTTTTTTCGCCAGAGAATATCCAAGGAAAATAATCAGGGCAAGTTTTGCAAATTCAGCAGGTTGAAATGTGAAACCACCCAGATTCAACCATCTGTGGGCACCACCAGCCTTGATATTCAATGCAGGGAAGAGAACAGCCACAAGCAGGGCTATGGCAGCAAAAAGTATGATATAGGCAAAATTTTTGTAAAGTTTATAGGGGAAAGAAGCTGTTACAAACATGACACAAAAACTTATCAAGCAGAAAAGAGCCTGTTTTTTCATGTAAAAATATAAATTGTTATGATCTTCCATGCTGATGGCACTGCTTGCTGAATAAACCATGATAATCCCTATGCCTGAGAGAAGAATAACAGGGAAAAGAATGCTTTTTTCACTTAAAAAAGGATGAATATGTTTTATTGGTTCACTCATTATTTGTTTCCAGATGTTTTACACAATTTATAAAATCATCTCCTCTGTGCACATAGCTTTCATACATGTCAAAGCTTGCACAGGCAGGAGATAACAGCACAATGTCATTTTTGAGAGCCATGGCAAAAGCAGTTTGAACTCCATCTTTCATTGTCTGCACCATTTTTACAGGGCAGGTTTTTTTAAAAGCGTCATGAATTTTTCTGCTTGTTTCACCCATGGCAATAATAGTTTTAACTCTCTGTTTTATATGATTTATAAGATCAGAAAAATCTGCTCCTTTCTCACTTCCGCCAAGAATAAGAATTATATTGTTTTTAAAACATTGAACAGCTCTGATAACTGCATCTGTGTTGGTTGCTTTGGAATCATTATAAAAAGATATTCCTTTAATGGTTTTTAAAAATTGCATTCTGTGGGGAAGATTTTTAAAGTTTTTGATACCCTTTAAAACAGCATTGATATCCGCACCGATGGCAAAGGATGCAAGAGCTGCAGCAGCAATGTTTTCCTTATTATGGAATCCTGGAAATTCCTGTAAATTATCTGTGGGTACCTTCTGATTATAGTTTTTAGTTTTAATCTCAATATTTTTTAAACCAATTTTAGCATTGCATTTTTCAAAATCACTTCTATTTGAAGAAAATGTAATAAGTTCTGATTTTAATTTTTGAGATTTTTTATCAAAACCGTGAATGGATTGATTAATCACGGCTTTGTCTGCAAAACTCTGATTTTTAAAAACAGACCATTTGGAATCTGTGTACTCCGCATAATTTTCATAGCGGTCAAGATGATCCTGAGATATATTTAAAAGTACTCCAACATCAGGTTTGAATTTCTTTGAAATGTCTAACTGGAAACTTGAAATTTCAGCAACAATAACTTCTGCTTTTTTTTCATCCTTTTTTTCTGACATCAGGGATTCAACCAGGGGGGTTCCAATATTTCCTCCAACAAAAGGGTTCATTCTGCTATGTTTGAGTATGTCACCTATCAGGGTGGTGACTGAGGTTTTTCCATTTGTGCCTGTAATGGCAATTATGGGAAGATCATTGTATTTTGTGAAAATATCCAGCTCACCTGTTATATCAACTCCTTTGTTTAAAGCAGTTTTTATAAATTTATTGGTCAGGGGAACCCCCGGGCTTGGAACCATGATTCCTGCCTGGTTAAAAGTTTTCTGGTCGTGAAAACCAATTTGAGTTTTAATGCCGAGTTCATTGAGCTCTTTTGCAATATCAGCTTTTGATTCCTCAATATCTGTGGCAATTACATTTTTACCCCTGGAGCGTAAAAATCTCGCCATGGAAATTCCAGATGTGCCAAGGCCGATTATGAGAAAATATGGGGAATGTGTTTCAATCATACTAACTACCTTATTTTCAGGGTGCTCAATGAAATTAATGCCAGAGTAATGGATATTATCCAGAACCTCACAATCACCTTTGATTCATGCCATCCTTTAAGCTCAAAATGATGATGCAATGGAGCCATCCTGAAAATTCTCTTCCCTTTTGTAAGTTTAAAATATGATACTTGAATAATAACGGACAATGCTTCCACCACAAACAATCCACCCACAATAAGCAGAAGAATTTCCTGTTTTGTTATCACAGCAATGGTTCCAAGAATTGCACCAAGGGGGATAGAACCTGAATCACCCATAAAAATTTGTGCAGGGTGTGAATTAAACCATAAAAATCCAAGGCCTGCTCCTGCCAGAATTCCGCAGATAACTGCTGTTTCACCGGCAGCCGCAATATGTTTTACATTAAGGTATTCAGCTATTTGAACATGGCCTGCAACATATGCAAAGAGCATATAAGTCGAACTGGCAACGATGTAGGGTCCGATGGCAAGTCCGTCAAGACCATCAGTCAGGTTTACAGCATTGGAAGTACCCACAATAACAAGACAGGCAAAAGGAATATAAAAAACACCAAGGTCAGGAGAAACATCCTTGAAAAAAGGAATGGTAAGCCTGGAATTAAAATCTGGGCATTGATAAATCAGATAGCTGATAATCATGCCGAACAATATCTGAATAAGAAATTTACCTTTGGCAGTAAATCCCATATTTCTTTTTTTAACCTGCATGAGATAATCATCAATAAATCCGATGAATCCAAAAAACATCAAAGAGAGAAGAAGAATGTTTACATAATGGTTGGAAAGATTTCCCCATATTGCAATAGATATAAAACTGGCAAAGAGAATTAATATTCCACCCATTGTCGGTGTGCCCTGTTTACCCATGTGAGACTGGGGCCCATCGGTTTGTATGATTTGCCCGATCTGCATCAAGGAGAGTTTTTTAATCACAAAGGGTCCAAAAATAAAACAGATCAGAAAAGCAGTCAGTCCTCCATAAATAGTTCGGAAGGTAATATACCGAAATATATTTAAGAAAGTGAAATCAACATGGTATGGATATAAAAACTCGTAAAGCATTATTTTTAAGCTCTATGCCACCCTTTTTTTGAATTTTGTCATGTTTACTGCTCTTCTGTCATGCCCTGACCTTCTTTCCGGGGAACAGGCAGTGTAGTTGAATTTTCTTCTGTCATTAACCCTGCGTCTCTCATCAAAGTTTTTCATAATCCTCCTTCTTAAGGGAATTGACTGCTAATCTCTCTTGCAGTCCCTTTATAATGGTTTCCATTGCCATACCTCTTGAACCCTTAACAAGAAGCCAGGTATCGCAATTTATATTTTCCAGCACTTTTTGAGCTATTTTATCTTTTGTTCCATGGTATATATTGTTTGATGGGAACCGGTTTTCCAGTGCGCCTTTAATTGTGTGTTTTCCCTTGGGGCCAAAAACAAACAGTTTATTGATTCCAAGAAGAGCTGCTTTTTTACCGATTTGCCAGTGAAGTTTGTCTGATTCTTTTCCAAGTTCAAGCATGTCACCGAGAACAGCAATGTTTTTTTTATTTTTGCTCATACTGTTTAATGTAATCAATGCAGCAGTTACTGAAGCAGGATTTGCATTGTATGTGTCATCAATAATATTAATTGATTCACTGAGCTTATAGATATTCATTCTTCCTGAAACAGGGATAAAAGCCTTGATTCCGGTCTGTATATCTTGAATATCAATTTTCGCAGCCATGGCAGCGCTGATTGCAGCAAGAGAGTTGTCAACCATAAAAAGGGCAGGGGAGTTAATGGAAAATAGATGTTCAGTATCGCTGATTTTAACTGAGAATTGAGTTGGGCCTGTACTTGTTTTTATATTGCAACCGCAGATATCACAGTTTTGATCTGAACCAAAAAAAAGATAATTTTTAATATTTATATTTTCTTTTGCCTTTGTTTCAAGGATGTTACGCCGTGGGTCACTGCCTGGAATGATTGCAGTCCCGTTATTTTTTAAACCTTCAAAAATTTCAGCTTTGGCTTTTGCAACATTATTCACTGATCCAAGTCCCTCAAGATGAACCTCAGCAGTGTTAGTCACAACGGCAATGTTTGGAAGTGCAATCCGGCTTAATCTGGATATTTCACCGGCATGGTTCATACCCATCTCAACTATTGCCCATTCATGGGCATGTGAAAGATTTAAAAGAGTCAGAGGCATGCCGATTTCATTATTAAAATTTCCTTTGGTTGCAAGGGTATGAAATCGGGTTTTAAAGATTTCTTTAGTAATTTGTCTTGTAGTTGTTTTCCCGCTGGAACCTGTAATTGCGACTACCTTTACTTTTGACCGCAGTCTTTGATATCTGGCAAGCTTTCCAAGAGCTGTCAGGGTATTTTGAGTCTCAAAAATCAGATTATTTTTCTGGAATTCTTTTCTGCTGTTTTTATCAAGGGTGTCAATAAAACCTTTTTGAGTTATAAAACCTTTTATGCCCTTCTTAACCAGCTCTTCTATAAATGTGTGGCCATCAAAATTTTCTCCTTTCAGGGCAAGAAACAGATCTGTTTTCTCTATTGTTCTTGAATCTGTAACGATTCTGGTAAATTTGTAATCTTTTTTAACTGTTGAAATAAGAGGATCACAACCCAGTGCATTTGCAAGATCATCTACTCTCCATGCAATGGGTTTGAATCTATCTGCAAAGTTCATGGCTGCACTTTCAAGCTCCTCTTTATCATCAAAATGAATAGTTCCGCTGTTTGTGATCTGGTAAGTTTCATGACCTTTTCCAGCAGCAATAATTATATCTTTGGGCTGTGAAATTAAGAGAGCTTTTTGAATGGCTTTTTTTCTGTCTGTTTCAATAATATATCCTTTTTTCAAAGGACAAGATTTAAGATCATGATTTGAAAGTTCATGGAAATTATTCATACCTTGAAGGATATCAGCTATGATGGAACCAGGATTTTCTGTTCTTGGATTGTCAGAACTTACAATGGAAACGTCACTGTGATTACATGTAATTTTTCCCATTAAAGCACGTTTTGAGCGATCTCTGTCACCACCGCATCCAAAGATAGTTATGACTCTTTTGGGAGAAATTTCTCTTAATGTCCTTAATATGGAGTCAAGCGCATCAGGGGTATGGGCATAATCCACAAATAAAAATCTGTCAATGGAGTTATTTATTTTTTCAAGACGGCCGGGAATTTTCTTACACTCCTCAATGCCTTTTTTAATATGTTTTTGTTTGATATTTAAAGCATGGGCAGCTCCTGCTGCACAAAGGATATTTTCCAGATTAAATTTGCCAATGAGTGATGATACAAACTTGAAAGAATCATCAGGCAGGCATATGGTTCCGGAGAGTCCATTAATGCTATTCTTTATATTCCGGGCAAAAATATCAGCCTCTTTCTTGATACCTACTTTTACTGTTTTATAGTTAAGAGATTTTGATAAAAATTCCCCTTTGGAGTCATCAATATTCAAGACAGCCAGGGCTTGCTGTGTTCTATCTGATCCCAGCAATTGGGTAAAAAGCCTTTTTTTACAATTAAAGTATTCATCCATGTTTTTGTGATAATCGAGATGATCCTGGCTCAGATTGGTGAACACTCCAATATTAAAATCACAAAAATCCACCCTGTTAAGATCAAGCCCGTGCGAGGAGACCTCCATGATCACATGGGTTATGCCTGCCATTTTCATTTTATAAATTGTTTTTTGAAGATCAATGGAATCAGGTGTTGTTACAGGGTTCTCATATACTTTGCCGCTGTACCGGATATTCACTGTCCCAATAACACCAGTTGAAAATCCGCAGGTTTTGAAAATGTTTTCAAGAATCCATGTGGTTGTAGTTTTGCCATTTGTTCCGGTGATGCCAACAAGAGTCATATCTTTAGATGGATTGCCATAAAACCTGTCAGCAACAGATGCCATTGCAAGTCGTGAGTTTCCAACAAGAAAGATGCGGTCACTGTTTTTCAGATTTTCTGGTTTGTATTGGGCCAGTACAGCAGTTGCGCCCTTTGCAAAGGCTTGATCAATATAATCATGCCCGTCTGCTGTAAAACCCTTAACAGCAATAAAAAGTGTACCCTGTTTTACTTTCTCAGAGTTTGAAGCAATGGATAAGATCTCAGGATCATTGGCCATTTCCGCCTTGAAATCTGCAGATGATACCAATGCACAATCTTTTATCAGAAAGGATAGCTTCACTCTTTTTCTCCGGTCGATAATAATGCAATCATGGGTTTGGTTTTTTCCGGGGCTATATTCAGATAATTAAATGATTCAGCCATAATGGCTTTAAATGCAGGAGCTGCCACATCTCCACCATAATATTGTTTTTTGGGCTCATCAATGACCACAAGAATTGCAAGTTCAGAATTGTTTTTTGGTGCAAAGCCTGCAAAAATAGAAGTGTATTTTTTCTTGGAATATCCTTTTGCGTTTTTTAATGCTTTTTGAGCAGTTCCTGTTTTTCCGCACACTGTATATCCGTCAATAGCTGCCTTTACACCTGTCCCATCATCATCTACCACAAGGTTCATCATGTTTTTAACCTGAAGAGCGCTTTTTTTGGATATGACCTGTCGTATGGTTTGAGGATGATATGCGTGAAGTGTTTTTCCCTTGCTGGAGACAATTTTTTTAATCAGCATGGGTTTCATAAGTTTACCAGCATTGGCAATTGCACTGATACCACTTAAAAGCTGAATGGCTGAAACTGATACTCCCTGACCAAAAGAGATGGCACCTCTATCTATGTTAGACCATTTATTATATGGAATAAGCCTGCCTGATGTCTCGCCAGGACTTGCAATTTTTGTTTTATCTCCAAATCCAAAATCTGCAAGGTAATTGTGCAAAACTTTATCTCCAATGGCCTCAGCAATTTTTACCGTTCCTATATTACTTGAGAATTTTATTATCTGGTTAATGGAAAGCCATGCATGGGAATGGGTGTCATGTATGGTAAAAGTCCCTATCTTATAGGTGCCGTTTTCACAAAAAAAGATGGAATTTGGAGCAAGACCTTTTTCAAGCGCTGCTGCTGCCGTAAAAACCTTCATGGCAGATCCTGGTTCAAATGCATCTGTAACCGCACGGTTGCGGTAAATTGTATTATTATATCCTTTGAAATTGTTGGGGTTGAATTCAGGGAAATGAGCAATGGAGAGGACTTCTCCTGTTGTAGGCCTCATTACAATAGCCATTCCAGACTTTGCCCTATGTTTTTTTACAGTTTTTTCAAGGGTCTGTTCACTTAAGAATTGTATTTTCTTATCAATGGTTAAGACTATTGAATTTCCTTTTAAATCCTTTCTTCTTTTTTTATCAAGATTGAGAATTCCTCCATTCCCATCCCGTTTGATCCTTATTTTTGAACTGCTGCCTTCAAGAAAAGAGTTGTACTTAAACTCAAGACCTTCAAGTCCGGTGTTGTCATTGCCTGTGAATCCTATAATTTGGGCGGCAAGATGTTTGTTGGGATAAAACCTTTTTGAATCATTTTCAAAATAGATTCCCTGCAGGTTCAATTTTTTTATCTCATTGGCCTGATCAGGGGGAACTCTTCTTTTTACCCAGGCAAACATATGCTTTGTGGAGAGTTTTGTTTGAAGTGTCTTTTTATTGATACCCAAAATTTTGGAAAGCTTTTGAGCAGTAATATGAGGATCTTTTATCTTTTTTGGGCAGGCAGTAATGGAAATGGCATCAATGGAAGTTGCAAGTTCATACATTTTTCTGTCAAGGATCTGCCCTCTTTCTCCTTTAATAGTTATATAGCTTGCATAGTCATTCTCAGCTTTTTTTGTGAGATTTTCGGCCTGAAAAATTTGAATATCAAAGGACTTTGCTCCAAGCAGGAAAATTATTACAACAATCAGAATCTGGATGAAAATGATTCGTTGTGTGATCCCTTTGTTAAAATCCTTTGACATTAATATTCCTTCCCTTTGGTTTCTGTTGCTGGAAAATATATTGTCTGATTTATAGTGACTGTTGAAAGATTTAATCTGGTTTTTGCAATCCTTGTAATTCGTTCGTCTGATTTCAGACGGTTTCTTTCAATGGATAGAGCCTTTTGATAGTCACTCTTTTCTGCAAGTGTTTTCTGGAGAGTGGATATTTGAAGGATAGTTTGTGTGGATTCTGTCCTGACCCAGGTATAAGCCAAAAGTTCGCAAAAGACTATGCAAATAATGGCAATCCAATAGAATTCAGCCTTTTTGGGCGGTATGATTTTCCTGCGTATGTTATTTTTAATTGTCATATGTTAGAGTTTTTGTCCTACTCTCAGTTTTGAGCTTCTTGCCATGGGGTTTAATTCAATTTCTTTTCTTGTGGGAATTAATGGTTTCCTGAAAACTGATTTCATTGTTGGAATAAAGCCGCATAAACAGACAGGAAGCTCTTTGGGGCATGTGCAGCCCTCTTCAAATTTGCGTAATGCCTGTTTTACGATTCGATCTTCAAGGGAATGGAAAGAGATAACACACAGACGTCCTCCCTTTTTGAGAAGGGATGGTACTCTCTCCATAAATTTTTCAAGTTTTTCCAACTCTCTGTTTACTGCAATCCTCAATGCCTGGAATACCCTTGTTGCAGGATGAATACGCTGACTGAATACATTTTTTGCTGGAATGGCCATTTTAACTATTTGTGCAAGTTCAGAACTTGTATGGATGTCTTTATCTTTTCTTGTTTCCACAATCTTTTTAGCAACCCGCCTTGAAAATTTTTCTTCACCAAATTTAAAGAAGATGTCTACCAGCTCATTTTCCGGGTATGAATTAATTATTTTTGACGCTGTCAGGTCGTTTCGAATGTCCATTCGCATATCCAATGGTTCGTTTTTATTAAAGCTGAACCCGCGCCTGGCGTTTTTTAATTGGTTCAGTGAAAAACCCAGGTCAAGGATTATTGAGTCTACACCTTCTATTCCATTTGAATTCAATATTGCTGGAAGATCGATAAAATTGTCGTGAAACAGGCGTACATTTTTTTTAAAAGGAGCTAAGATTTTTTTTGCATGGGTAATTGCATCCAGATCCTGATCAATACCAAAGAGTATCCCGTCCGGCAGTATCTGCTGTATTGTTGCAAGTGCATGACCTGCTCCACCCAGAGTACAGTCAACACAAATGTTTCCGGGTTTAAGATTCTGGTACTCATGCACCTCGTCAGGCATTACAGACCTATGCTCAAATCCCATTGTACTACAGCCCCAGGGAAGCTATTTCCTCTTTTACTTCCTCTTTTTTAAGTTTCTGCTCCATCTCTTTATTGATTTTATCCCATTGATCCCGGTCCCAGATTTCAAAACGATCCAGATTGCCCACAAGAACAATATCTTTTTCAAGATTTGCATATTCTCTTAAACTCTTCGGGATCAGTATACGATCTTGTCTGTCACACATACATTCACAGGAATTGCCAAGGAAAAATCTTCTAAAATCTGCCATGGCATTGGTTTTTGTTGATAAGATCTTGTTTTCAACTTTTTCCCATTCACTGAAAGTATAAGCGTATAAGCAGTCATCCTTGTTTGAAATCATGACACCATAGATTTTATCTGATTTTAGGATATTCCTGAATCTTGACGGAATAATGATCCTGCCTTTAGCATCAATTGTATGAAAGGAGCTTGATCGAAACACTTATTTAAGCCTTGTTTAAACTACATTAATATCCACTTTCCACCACCGTAATCCACACTTTTACGAAAAATATTAGCTATGTCAAGTAAAAAATTAATTTTTTTTTAAAAAAAGAAAGTTATATCGCTAATTATATCAATGATTTTTGCTGAATCTATAAAATGTAATTTTGTGGGACTGTAGTTTGGCATGATATATTAATATTGCAATCATAGTCGATAAAAATTTTGAGAAAGACATATTATCAGGGCTTGTCTGCTATAAGTGGAATAAAGTGGAGTTAGTTTGTGCAGTTAATTGATATGAGTGTTAGATATGGACTGATCTCTTTTTGAAAAAATAGATATATCCTAAAGAGAGATCAGAAGGTTGAAGAGTTACTGTTTGATTTATTTCTCCTGCCAGACAGGGTTGCGTTTTCCAAAAAAAGCATTGACTCCCTCTTTTGCATCATCTGTGGTGCACAATCTGGCAAAAGATTCATTCATATAGGAAAATTGCTCTTTATAATTCATATCTTCGGCATGATAATCTGTTTCAAGGCAAAGTTTGGCTGCCCTTAATTTAAATTCACTATTGTACTTTCTCTTTTTTCTTTTTCCCATTTTAAGCTCCTTTGTGTTTTATTCTTTTTACACATACGAAGCAGAAAGTGTCTACTGGTTTAAAGAAAGATCAGTCTGTTGAGCATTAACTATAATATTACATTTTTTTTACCAATGGCCGTCTTTATTTGCACCATCAGCAAAGACAATATTGCCCTGGTTGTATTTTTCTATTACATCAATTATTTTACCTGTTTGATCATTTGCAACTTTGACACCGGCTGCTTCCAGTGTTTGAAATGCATTGGGACCACAGAATCCTGTTAATAGCACTTCAGCGTCGTTATCACTGATCATTGCCGCAGCCTGAATACCAGCCCCTTTAAAAGAATTTTTATTTGTTGAATTATCCAATGCTTTAAATTCAAGTGTTTGTGTGTCCACTATGATAATATACGCAGCTCTTCCAAATCTTGGATCGAGCTGGGATTCCAGGGTGTCTCCCTGTGATGTGACAGCTATTTTCATATTAATAGTCTCCTCTTATAATAAACAAACCACATAGTTAATGAGTGAGAACCCATGTTTGGATGAGAAATTACATTTGTCCGCCACCACCACCACAGACCTGATCATTTGAAATTTCAGTCAGCTTGCCGGCAATAAGATCTTTTACTACAGGTTCTATTTCAGCTCGTTGATCATCATGATATACATCAATGCCCACTTGTTTGAACCCCATCAATGGACGCATTCCAATTCCTCCGACAATCAAGGCATTGACACTGTTGTCAGATAAAAGATTTACCGGGACCATGCATCCGCCCTGGACATGCTCCTGATTTTGGAGGATAGATACTTCTTTGATTTCACCGTTTTCCACATCAACCAGGGTAAAGACGTCGCAATGACCAAAATGTCCTGCTCTTGTTCCGTCAAGTCCGCCCTGTCCGTTTGAAGGGATTGCAATTTTTCCGTTTTCCATAATTTTTAACTCCTATATTTTAACTTCCTGATAAATGTTCAATCTAAAAGTTCATCAGCTATTTTAAGAATACCTGCTGAAACTTTTGATTATCACCCCAGTATCAAGCATTTGGGATGAATATATTATTTGCAGCAGGAGTGTTAAACTCCGGCATGGCTATAATTGTATTCCAAATTTTTTTAATGTCAATACTGGCCTGCGAATTTTTGCTGTACTCAAAAATAGTTTTTGCCTGGATCATGGCGTGTGTAAAAGTCTCATCAAAAGGAATCTTACCCACAACTTTAATGCTCTTCTCCTGGGCAAGCTCTTCAATCTTTTTTGTTTGATCAAAATTGAGATCAAATTTATTTATTAAGACCATGGCAGGAACATTAAAATGTCTGGACAGCTCTCCTACTCTCTCCATGTCATGAAGTCCTGTAACAGTTGGTTCAGCAACAATTAAAATAGCTGTTGCCTGACCAATGGATGCAATAACCGGGCATCCAATGCCTGGAGGGCCATCTGTAAGGATCAGGTCTAAATCTTGTTTTAGGGCAATTTTTTTTGCCTCCTGCCTTACAAGGGAAACCAGTTTTCCTGAATTTTCCTGGGCAATGCCAAGTCTTGCGTGAACCATGGGGCCAAACCTTGTATTTGAAATATGCCACTGTCCGCATATGACTTCTGGAAAGTCAATAGCCTCTTCCGGGCATAAATCAAAGCAGATTCCGCATCCTTCACATTCAACGGGATCAACTTTAAATGTGTCGCTTATGGCATCAAACCTGCATACTTCAATACATTTGCCGCACTCAGTGCATTTATCCTTATTAATAACAGCTTCATTGCCACCTTTAAAATCCGAAGTTTTGTTAAAGTCAGGATTCAGGATCAAATGAAGATCTGCTGCATCAACATCAGCATCACACATCACCATGTTTTCAGCCAGGGATGCAAAAGCTGCTGTAATACTTGTTTTTCCTGTGCCGCCTTTTCCACTTAAAATAACCAGTTCTCTCATTTGTTATACCCCCTTGGCTTCCACTAATTGCCTGATCTTCTCAAACAATATGTGAAACTTTTTTTTATACTCGGGAAGTCTGTCCACAATCATCTCGCCTTTAGAATAGATTTGTGCAATTTTTTTATCAAAAGGTATTTCCATGAGTATGGGTATGCCTTCCTTTTGGGCATAACTTTTAACGTCATCATTTCCAAGACCGGCCCTGTTGATAACAAGACCATGGGGAATGTCAAGGATTTTTACGGTTTCAACGGCAAGTTTGAGATCGTGGAGACCAAAAGGTGTAGGCTCTGTTACCAAAAGGATAAAATCAGCTTTACTCATTGCAGCAATCACAGGGCATGAAGTTCCTGGAGGTGCATCAATAATGGTTACAGCATCAGGATCACTGTATGATCTTACTTTTTTAATAATAGGAGGCACCATTACCTGACCTATGTCAAGACGGCCATGTATAAATGAGATGTCTCCGGTTTTCCCGTGTTCGATTTCACCAAGGGATCTTGCTTTTTCAATAATGGCATCTTCAGGGCAGATCTCAAAACAGCCTCCACATGAGTGGCAAAGGTTTTCAAAGATCAGGACATCTTTTTTTAATACAGCAATGGCACCAAACCTGCAAATATCCATGCATTTTTTACAAAAAGTGCATTTTTCAAGATCAATTTGGGGGACAGGAGCCAAAACCGGTTCATTTTTTTCTATTATGGGATTTAAAAAAAGATGTGCATTGGGTTCTTCAACATCACAGTCAAGAAGCTGCACCTCCTGATCAATAGAGAGGGCAAGATTGGTGGAGACTGTTGTCTTTCCGGTTCCTCCCTTGCCGCTTGCAATACTGATAATCATCAGTTCCCTTCTCCTTTCAAGCTGTTTGTCTCTCCAGCTATTTTATCGATGCGGTCCAGATGATCCATGAGATTCCGGATATCCTGCATTCCTGGTTCCAATGGAAACTGCATTAAAACACCCAGACCTTCATAAGCTTCATGAAAATCTTTATGGGGGAGTTGACTTAATACCACACTATTCATCATGGCATCTTGAAAAAGAGCTTTTTCAATAAGCTTTCTGCCTGTCATGTCTGGCAGCTCTTCACTGATTATGAAAAGGTCAAATTTTTTATGGGAGAGAGTTGACAGGGCTTTTTGTGCAGAATCCACCCATTGAGTAGTTGTTTTATCTTTAGAAAATGCAGGTTCAATTTTTTTAAAAACAGTTTTTTCCTGGCTTACCAGCAGTATATTGGCCATATATTATCTTCCTTTGCATTTTTAATTTTCACAGGTTTCCCCGGGCTGTTAAAAAAGATGATTTTTACTGCTTCTGTTCTGTAGAGAGCAGAAGCTCTTTTATTTTGTAACAGCTTTTGAGGTATTATTATCATGACTTTTCAGAAGTCAAATCGGTAAGGGCAAGATATAATGCTCCAACTGCAAGTTCAGCGCAATGGAAGTGATCTTCAGGAAGGGTTTGTAAAAATTTATTGATTTTTTCCGGTGAAACCTTCCATGCAGTTTCAATGGTTTTTCCCTGGATAAATTTTGCCACGGTATTGCAGCAGGCAGTTGTATTCATACAGCCTTGTACCAAAAATGAGGAAGATTCAATTGTGCTGTTCTTACTCTTTAAGAAAAATTCTACTGTATCACCACAGTCGCCTGTTCTTGTTCCATATCCGTCTGGATTGGTAATTTTTTCAATTCTGTCTGTTCTCAAGGCCATCTCTATATATTTTATTGAGTGAGTTTGAAAAAAATCTGTACTATAATTAAGCATAACTGTTTTCCATTATTTTTTCATTTCTTACAAAACCAATATCTGTTTTGTGCTTTTACAGGAAAAAAGCTACAGTTTTATATTAAATCATCAGTTTTTTATGTCCTTATGCTATTCTAAATTAGCATAAAACATGCCAGCAACTTTGAATCAGCTTAAATCCCAACGATATCAACTGGTTTGTGCTGCAGTAGATCAGAAGTGGCTTTATTTTTGGTGCTTAATTTAGAATATTTTCGAAATATTTTTTTGCAAAATTACGAATTTTTATAAATTTACTATAACCCGATAAAGAATTTTATGTAACCCGTTACAGGCTGCTTACCTTACGTCCGCTGGATGGACATTGCAACAAGTTCTAAGATCACCTTCGCTGACCGCCATGAACTCGCTCATGCTTCGCTCAAACAACATGGCGGCTTAACCGCTACGGTAATCAAGAACTTATAAGCAAAGATCCATAATGCTCCCATAAGGCAAACAGCCTTACACTGGCTGGTGCAGCAAGTTTGAAAAGACTTCATATACATCAAAGATTGCATAGCTGTCATGATCAAAGATAATCAGCTTGTTGCCAATTCTTCTTCCATTTTCAACCCTAATTGTAGCCTTCCCCTTTTTAGTTCCAAACAAAAGTAGAAACTTCGGGCGAATTTAGCATGAGATAATACATAATTAATTTGTACACTTCTTTGATTGACACTTCAAAAGGTTTAACTATATATTTTTAAAAAACTATGATAATCAAAAAGAATAGCATAGTACATATAAGAGTTGGTAGGAGCAATAATATGGATTTTCTGAATAAAATTCCTAATTGGCTGAGATGGGTTTTGTCGTTGCCCATAGCTCTATTAGCGCTTTTTATTTCTTATCCACTTATCATAATTTTAAATAAAATTACTATGATTGGTATAGGGGAAGGTTTTTTAACAAATCTTGTAATACTATTACTGGCTAACCTATGGAGTGCAGCTGCTTTTATATGGGTCGGCGCGATAATAACACCACGTCATAATTTTATTGTTGCGGTTATTTTTGCAGTTTTCTACAGTTTTATACTTGGAGCATCGTTTTTTGCAAAATTTTCACTCGGGTCCAAATCGAGCATAACCTGGCTGGAAATGACTATAACGGTAATCGCTGGACTAGTCGCGGCTGTCGGAGTGGTTTATCATTTTTATGAGAATGAGACAAAGGTGAAAACCCACATTGAAAGCTATGATAGTGAATTATATTAGATAGTTGGCTCTTAACTACCGACTTCATTGTATTGTAGGTGCTGAGCCGTTTGGAAAAGTTTTGGCTTTTTGAAACTTATCAAACATGAACAAGGTTAGTGGAAATTTTCCCTGCAAACGGTGAACCTTAGTATTAAACTTGTTAAATGGTTTTAAAAAATGGAAATAATTAACGATTTTGAGGCAACAATTAGTTTTAAACATGACATTCTTTGGTACGCTCAAGAGAACTGGAAAGAGGCTGCTACAAAAATCAACAAAATGTTTAAAATTGATCCTCCACTATCAACGGACAACTATGCTACTTTCAACTATTTTATATCTATTCTCTTCATTCAGTCAAGGGCTCCGTATAACTTGTACGGTCAAAAACAAGGTGATAGAATTTGGCAATACTTAAAAAATTCTTTTTTAGCTGAAGAGCAATATGGTGAACATGCAATAAACTCATTGGAACTTTGTTTAGAAGGTTGGAATCACCATTCGGCAAAAAAAAATAATCCATTAGGCGCTATTGCTTCTGTTCTTCTTTTTAGACTTAATTATAAAGAAAAAGATACAGACACCATACTTGGCCAACTTCTTGGAGATATATTGGGTCTCTCACCTCCTTGGTGGAAGAATTTTTCAAAAAAGAAGAAACTAACTAAGTCTGATATCCCTGTGGACTCAAAAAATTTTAATATTTTTTTTAAAGGCATGAACCAAAATAATGAAAACATAGTAAACGACTATGATTTAAATGGGCTAACGTTATTGATGCGTGCTGTCCAAATTGGTGACGTGGGTCTTGTAAAAAATTTTCTCTCTAAAGGAGCTGACCCATTAAAAATTGATGGTAAATCTGGAACTACATCAGCAATCGGTTTAGTTTTACAGAAATTATCAACTGTTGAAAACGAAGAAAAAAGAGAACGATACAATTTAATATTAAATTTGTTTAAAGATCATTGTGAGAAAAAATAATAGGGTTGTTTAACATTAGCTTTGAGAAGGATGCTGATTTCGCTGCGCTTCATTCATGCTTTTCAAGCGGGGCGTTATGAGTGATTAGTATTACCATGAATTCGGAACAAATTATAAAAAAGTTTTTATCTGGGTATCATTTGCGCGCTGAAAAATTTGATAAAAAAAGATTTGGTAACGGAAAAACTCCTGATTATGAAGTATTCAAAAATGATAATTTGTTTTGCTATTGTGAAGTAAAAAACGCTAAGAAAGATATTTGGTTAGATCAAAAATTGAAAAAATCATCTCCAGGAGAAATGGTTGGTGGGCTACGTAATGATCCTGTTTTCAACCGTCTTACTTCACACATTCACAAATCTCGTAAACAGTTTGATGCTGTGAATAAGAATCAAGATACACCCAATATCCTTGCGTTCTATAATCAAGATCAAAATAGTGGTTTTTTAGACCTATTAGCCGTAATTACAGGGAACTTTTTTTCTGAAAATGGAAAAACCTACCCAATATATAAAAGCTTTTCAGAAGGTAGGATAAAAGCTGATATTGAAAAAATTCATCTGTTTATTTGGCTTGATGAGTTTAAACCACATAGATTTTTATTCAGTTTAGAAAGCAAGAAATTTCAGAATGAACTATGTAAGGCATTCAAGTTCGACCCCAGAAAGCTTGAAATAGTTCATTCATAACCTGTCGGCCCAGGTGACAGCCATGGTCTGCGCCGTTTTGGCAGGTTGTTGTAAAATTGAAATGTATAATTTTTAGCAGAGGTTGTGGAAACCCTAGCTGTACCTGACTTCTGTGTTCCATGTCACTGTGTAAAATAAAAAAAGGGTTATGATATGATCTCATTTAATGAAATCAACAGCAAATATATGGGTGAGAATCTTCCTCAATCTAATATTCTCGGTATTGGTGGAAGTCCGAGAAGAGGTGGAAATTCAGATGTGCTTTTGAGGAATATTCTGCAAGGGATAAAAGATACTGAAGTCACTTTTGATGTTGCTCAATTACGGGATTTTCAATTCCAGCCATGTATTGGCTGCGAGAAATGCAGAAAAGACAAAATCTGTACTGGGTTAATGGATGGAATGTCTTTGCTTTATCCTAAAATAATTGATGCCAGAGGTTTAGTACTTGTATCTCCTACTCACAACTATAATATTACAGCAATAATGAAAGCTTTTATTGATCGTCTCTACTGTTTTTACAATTTTGATAATAAAAATCGTCCGGGTCAATGGTCAAGCCAACTGAATAATCAAGGACGCAAGGCTGTCATAGCAGCGGTTTGTGAACAGAATAATAAAAAGGATATGGGTTTTACCCTGGATGCCATGCGCCTACCCCTTGAAGCATTAGGCTATGAAATTATAGATGAACTTGCAGTTTTTGGAGTGTTTTCAAGGGGAAAAATAAAAGAAAAAACCAAAATTTTGGAAAAAGCCTCCATGCTTGGAACAAGTTTAGCTGAATCTATTATTAAATAAACAGGTGTAGATATAGCAATCCTAAAGGTTTCAGAACAGCTGATTTTGCAGCAGCGTGTTGACTTAAATATTGAGTTGCAATAAAGATAGGGTTGCAGGGGAATAGATTTTGTTAAATATTGTTTTTAAAGGAAGATTATATTTTTGTTAAAATACTAAATTGTTATGGGGCGTTTTAATGTCAGCACTATTTTATCGAGATTTCCAACCCGAAGATTTGCCAGTTCCCAATAAACAGGTCATGCAGTTGATTCAATATACACTGCGGGAGGATGCTGAGATTGATACATTAACAAAGTTGATATCTGTGAATCCTGCATTAATTGCACAGCTTCTCGGGCTTGTCAACTCAGCTTTTTTTGGATTTCGTCACAAAGTTCAAACTATATCCGATGCTGTTGTTGCCATGGGTATGGATAGCCTTAGAAATCTGGTTTTATGTTTTGCTGTGAAAGAGGCTCTTGCAGACAAAGATGTTCCAGGATTTGATATTGATATTTTCTGGGAGGATTCCATTAGAAGAGCTGTTGCTGCCAAGCAGCTTGGATACCTTATAAATGGACCCATTGAAGAAGCCTTTACAGCTGGAATGCTGCAGGATATTGGTTTATTGATCCTTTTTCTTATGGAACCGGATAAAGCTGATAGATGGCCTTTGTTAAGGTCAAATCTTCCCAAAAAACGTTATGAGATGGAAGAGGAGTTATTTCATACTACCCATGATCATGTTGGTTCACTGTTGATGAAGAGATGGAACCTGCAGGAACCCTATATTTCTGCAATTGGTTATCATCATTCACTGTTTGACAACAAAAAAACCGGAATTTATGGGTATGAAAAAAATCAGTCTGATCTGGCTGGAATCATGCACCTCTCTGATTTATGCAATGCTGTTTATACCAGTCATGATAAGCCGGAAGCCTTAAATATCCTTAAAAAGGAGTCAAAAAAAATTTTCAGCTTAACAGGTGATCAGGTTGAATTTTTGTTATCCTTATTGTCGGACCAGGTAAAAGAAACTTCTGATGCATTACATATTTCTTCAGGGCATCAAATAGATTTTGATAATATATTGGACCAGGCTAATAGAAAACTCATTGAAGATAATATCAGTTATCAAGAGTTGACCTGGCAGCTGCAAAATTCACTGAAGCAGCGGGATGAATATGCTGCCAGGCTGGAAGCAGAACTTGATATAGCAAGAGAAATTCAGCAAAGCCTTCAGCCTGATATTGAAAAAATTCATCAGGTTGGTGCATTTAATATTCCAGCCTTTCATCTGTCAGGAGATTTTTATGATTATTTTGCCAAGGAAGACGGTACCATCTGTTTTTGTATTGGAGATGTTTCAGGAAAAGGGACCTCAGCTGCTTTGCTCATGGCAAAGGCCATATCCCTTTTCAGGTGTTTGTGTAAAGTTGTAGATGATATCAGTGCCATTGTTCAGCTTATGAATAATGAACTTTGCGAAACAGCGGTCAGGGGAATGTTTGTTACATTTGTCGGGGGTTGGTTAGATCCGCATTCCAAAAAACTTGATATCATTAATGTGGGACACCCCCCGCCATTTATTGTTGATGATAAGACAGTCACAAAAATCGAAGCAGCTGACCCGCCTCTCGGGGTGTTGCCCGGAATAATACATCCGGCAAAACAGTTTTCCATACAAAACAGCAGATTGTATCTTTATACAGACGGTTTTACAGAAGGCCGATTAAAAAATGAAGGCAGAAAAGAGGTTGAACAGGAGTTGGGATTAAAAGGCTTTTTGCGATGGCTTATTCAGTCGAAACAGATGCCGCTTGAAAAGCAGATGGTATGGATAAAAAAAGAGTGCAGTAAACGTCTTGTGACTCAGTCAGATGATTTGACACTGATGATATTGTCAGGAGAGTAGTTTTTTAACCATTTTGATTTTATTAAAACCTTGTGAAGTCTGAGTGTATTCAACTGTATCCATGACTTGTTTTATAATATGAACTCCAAGCCCTCCAGGCTTGACCTTGCTTACATCTCTTGGTTCAAAGGAATTGATATCAAATTTGAGACCTTTATCAATAATTGAGATGGTTAAAATGTTTGCTTCTACATTAACGGTCAGGTCAATTTTCTGGTTATAGTCATTTTTATAACCATGCTTGATAATGTTGGAACACGCTTCAACTACTGCAAGAATAATATTTTGTGAATTTTGTTTTGAAAGTTTGGTTTTTAACAAAGTCTTATTAATAAGGTTTCTGATTTGCCTGAGGTTCTCAGGGTGTGATTTTATACTTAAACAGACAGGTTTTATTTTTTTCTCATTATTTAGTGAAAATACCAGCAGGGTTAAATCATCACTTCTGTCTTGAGTTAGTGTAAAATTGTCAATTTTGGAAGTAATTTTTTTTATCATTAAATCAGGATCATTGGGATTGTTTTCAATCTCTCTGAGAAGCCTTTTTATGCCAAATAATTCGCTATTATAGTTTTTTGCTTCAATGATACCATCTGTAAAAATAGTAACGCATGAATCGTCTCCAAGTTCAAAGATTTCCTGGACATATTCAATCTCGTGTATGATACCAAGCGGCGGTCCTTTCTTATCATCATCACACAAAAGTCTTGTGCCTTCATTGCTTGAATAGATAGGAGATATATGGCCTGCATTAGCAATTCTCAAACGGTTCTCTTTTGTATCGAGAAGTATATAAAGAAGGGTGACAAACATACCTCTTTTTGTTCTTTCACATAAAACTTTATTCATCTGGGTTAAAAGTTCTTTGGGGTCAGGGTATAAAAGGGTATAATATTGCAGATCACTGGTAAGTCGTGCCATGAAGAGGGAAGCTGAAATCCCCTTACCTGAAACATCTCCCAGAACAATTCCCAGCTTATTTGCAGGCAGTTTGAAAAAATTATAAAAATCGCCCCCTATTTCAAGGGCAGGTTGATTTAATACAGCAAATTTATAATTTTCAATCAATGGAAGTTCCTGGGGTAAAAAGCTTGACTGCACCTCCTTGGCAAGTTTTACATCCCTTTCCAGTGTCTTTCTTTTGAGAATGATTTGATGCATTTTTGCTGTATCAATGGCAACAGCAGCACTACTGCTGATGGTAATAAGCATTTCAAGTTCTTCAGCAGAAAAGAAAAATGGTTTGATCATCTTGTTGATAACCTCGATAACACCTATGACTTCACCTCTAATCTTAAGGGGAACGCACAACATGGCCTTGGTATGGTAATTTGTTTTTCTGTCAATCTCAGGAGCAAATTTAGAGTGGTGGTAAGCATCTTCAATATTAAGAGGTAATCCGGTTTCAGCAACAAATCCTGCAATGCCCTGTCCCTTTTTTAGATTGTAGATCTCTTTGATCTCTTCACCAGCTTCACCAATGCTGATATGAAAGGTCAGGTCTTTAGTTTTATCATCAATTAAAAGCATACTGACAGCATCTGCAACAAGTGTTTTTTTAGTGGTTTCCATGAGTTTGGATAGCAATTTCCCTATGGAAAGCTCTGAATTGATCAGGTTGGATATTTTAATGCAGTTGGACAGACGTTCGACCCTGGTGATACAGGCTTGAAGATCTGATGAATCATCAGTGATCATATTTTTTTTATCTATTGTCATATCAGATTTTTATATAAAGCCTTACATGGTTTGTCAATCTTTGTTATTATCGTTGACATGGCAAATATGGTAAGCTATTTATAAATATCCATGAACTGATAAACGATAAAGTGATATGATCAAAGTAGACAATCTTGTAAAAAAATATGGTGATGTCGCAGCTTCAAACCATTTAAACTGCCATTTTGAAAAAGGAAAAATTACTGTTATCCTTGGAGGAAGCGGTTCTGGAAAAAGTACTCTGTTAAGGCAGGTTGTCGGTCTTGAAAAACCAGATTCCGGGGCTGTCTATTTTGATGGTATGGATATTACAATCATGCATAGAAAGAAATTATATGAAATCAGAAAAAAAATGGGTATGCTGTTTCAGGGATCTGCTCTTTTTAACTACCTGAATATTTATGAAAACATAGCGTTCCCTCTGCATGAGCATACAAAAATTGCAGACAGTGTTATAAAAACAATTGTGACAATGAAGCTTGAGATGGTGGGACTAAGAGGTACTGAGCATTTGATGCCCTCCCAGTTGTCCGGGGGTATGACCAAAAGAGTAGGGCTTGCCCGGGCCATTGTGATGGATCCTGAAATTATATTTTATGATGAACCAACTTCAGGGCTTGATCCCATTTCAACCGGGGTTATTGATAAACTTATCAAGGATCTTAACAGGGCATTGAATATAACATCTGTAGTTGTTTCCCATGATATTGAGTCCTGTTTCAGGATTGCAGATAATATTATTATTCTTTTTTTCGGGGAGATTATAGCCATGGGAGCTGCTGAAGAGATAAAAAACAGTAAAGATTTAAGGGTAAAGCAGTTTATAAACGGAGAACCTGAGGGCCCAATCCCCTTTACACGTACTGATAAGAATTATCTTGATGAAATTTTATTTTACTGAAGGAGAGTGTTTAATTTTGCAGATTGCAGCATCAATTGGTCGCTCCACCTTAAATCGCTTTCAGATCTTAGGCAGAAGTACGATTTTTTTGTTTGTTGCTTTTTTTCAGGCCTTTTTACCTCCATTGAGATTTTCCCGTTTTGTCAAAGAGGTTGAATTTATTGGATCAAAATCATTTTTGATTGTTTTTATCACTGCCCTTTTTACTGGTATGGTCTTAGGGATTCAAGGCTATTATTCTTTAAGACAGTTTGGAGCAGAGGCAGTTCTTGGTGTCATGGTTGCTCTTTCAATTATCAGGGAGCTTGGACCGGTTCTTTGTGCATTGATGGTTACAGGCAGGGCTGGATCTGCTATTACAGCACAAATTGGTATAATGAAGATTACAGATCAGTTGCCTGCTCTTGAAATGATGGCAATTGATCCGATCAAATATGTGATCAGCCCTAAAATAATTGCCGGGATAATTTCTCTGCCGCTTTTAACAGCCTTTTTTGATCTTGTGGGCATTGCTGGAGGCTACCTTGTCGGGGTTAAGCTGCTCGGGGTTAACGAAGGGGCTTATATCGGTAAAATGGTTACAGCCATCACATTTGAAGATATTTACGGAGGAATTTTAAAATCTTTTTGTTTTGGTATTTTGATCACCTGGATATCAGCATTTATAGGGTTTACAGCAGAACCCACCACTGAAGGTGTGAGTAGTGCAACTACTAACACAGTTGTTGTCACTTCACTTTCAATCCTTGTTTTGGATTATATCTTGACATCTTTATTGCTATAGGATTTAAATCAGATTATGTATGGGAAAAAAACAGAAATTTCAGTAGGCATTTTTATGATACTGGGCATTGCCTGCCTGGTATATTTGTCTGTTAACCTGGGTGGTATTGATCTTTTTGGATCTGACTCGTTTGTAATTGATGCAAGATTTGGATCCATAGAAGGTCTTGAGGTAGCAGCTTCCGTAGAGATTGCCGGTGTGCCGGTTGGTAAAGTGAAGAGAATTACCCTTGAGGAGAATGAAGCACTTGTGCAGATGGAAATAAAGAAAGGAACTCAGATTACAGATGATACAATTGCTTCCATTCGAACAAAAGGAGTTATAGGGGACAAGTTTGTCAAGTTATCCCCGGGTGGTTCTGATGACCTGTTAGAAGATCAGGGCTTTTTAATGAATACAGAGTCTGCTATAAGTCTTGAAGAACTCGTCAGCAAATATATTTTTAAAAAGTAATAAATTATGAGTTTTAAAATTAAAAGTGAAGAAAAAGAAAATATTGGTGTCATCAGTATTAAAGGTGAAGTCGACATGTTTACATCTCCAAACCTGCGGGAAAAACTGCTTCCTTTTTTTAAAAAAAATGTGAAAGGGATTATAGTTGATCTTTCCGAGGTCTCATTTATGGACAGCTCTGGTATCGCAACCCTTGTGGAAGGACTTCAGTGGAGCAAAAAAGCTGGCAGAGAGTTTATCCTTACCGGACTGGGGACAAATGTGAAAAATGCACTTGCACTTACAAAACTTGACAATATCTTTAATATAGAAACTGATAGGGATGATGCATATAAAAAACTGTATAGCAGTTAGTGCCAATCGAAAATCGCTAATTTGTCCAATTACGGCGTTGGTAAAAAATTTTAATCCTCGAAATACTACTTGTATGTCTGTGGTTAAAATTTTTTACCTCCTTGTACTTGAACAAATTATCAGATGTTCGGTCAGACACTATTCAGAAAATTTCGGTTTATTTAGAGGAGGTATGAATGAAACGGTTTAGAATAATTATTCTTGCTCTTTTGGTTGTCTGGCTTTTTATTCCAGTAAAAAATACCTTGGCATCACCTGTTCAAGATCAGCTGAAAGTCACTATTGATAATGTTTTAGAAATATTAAGGAACCAATCTCTTAAAGGAGATGAAAAGAGGCAAGAGAAAAAAGAATCCCTTCGCAAGGTCATTCACGAAAGATTCAACTTTGCAAAAATGTCACAGCTAAGTCTTGCCAGACATTGGAAAAAAAGAAGTGATGAAGAAAAAAAAGTTTTTATTGAGATGTTTGGCAAGCTTCTTGAAGAGATCTATATATCAAAAATAGATAACTATACTGATGAAGAAGTGTTTTATGTAAAAGATTTTGTAAGAGGAAATAAAGCGCAGGTTTACACAAAAGTTATTACAGATACAGTTGAAATACCAATTGATTACAGGATGTATAAAACAAAGAATGGAAAATGGATGGTTTATGACCTGGTGATTGAAGGTGTAAGCCTTGTGGGGAACTATCGCTCTCAGTTTGATCAAATTCTGCGAAAAGAGCCCTATGAAAAATTAGTAGAAGATCTTAAAAAAAAACTTGATAACTGATTATTTTTATAAACATGAAAAGCATATTTAATTAAGGAGAGTAAGCATGGAGTTCAATTCTGTTGATGAAATATTAAACTTTGCCACGGATAGAGAAAAGGAGGCAGTAGAATTTTATACAATGTTAGCCAAAGAGGCGACCAAAGCATCACTGAAAGAGATTTTTGAAAGCTTTGTAAAAGAGGAAGAAAAGCATGTTGCAATGCTGTCAAATATTGAAGGTAATAAAGAAAAAATAGATTCCTATGAATTCAGAGAGATTACTGATCTTAAAATCAGTGATTATATGGTGGAGACAGAATATAAAGAAGGAATGCCCATGCCTGATATTCTGAAACTTGCCATGAAAAAAGAGGAGAGTGCAGTTAAACTCTATTCTGATCTTGCAGCAAAGACAGATAATGATGATGCTAAGAAATTGTTTATGATTCTTGTACAGGAAGAGTCAAAACACAAGTTTGCACTGGAGTCAATGTATGATGACTATTTGGCAGATCAAGATAACTAGTGTCTGGGCAAATTAGCGGTTTTCGATCGGGAACTAACTAATCAATGGATTTACGACCTTTATTCAGGCCATCTACCATGGCAGTTATCGGGGTTTCAACATCCCAGGATAGTCATCCTGCAAATGTGATCTATAATAAAAATCATTTGCGGTATCCTGTTCAAACACTTCCCGTGAATCCCAAAGGTGGACTTATTAACAGGGAAATACTTTATCAAAGTGTTGAGGATATTCAAGCAGACATTGACCTGGCAGTTATTGCAGTACGTGCCCAATTTGTCCCCAAGGTAGTGGAACAATGTATAAAAAATCAAGTTGGTGGTGCTGTAATAATTTCCGGCGGATTTTCAGAAGCAGGAAATTCAAGTCTGCAGCAAAGAGTCGTTGATATGGCAAAAGAGGCTTCTTTTCCTTTTATAGGCCCAAACTGCCTTGGTATTTATGCTCCTGATTATGTGGATACTTTTTTTCTTCCCGGGGAGAGGATCATTTATCCTGACAAGGGTAATATTGGTTTTGTCTCTCAAAGCGGTGGAGTCCTTGTGGATCAAATGGTTAAATTTGCAGGTCAGGGAATTGGCATCTCCCTTGGTGTCAGCATAGGAAACAAGGCTTGTATCAGAGAAACTGATATGCTGGAGTGGTTTGATCAGGATCCGGGTACAAAGGCGGTTGCTTTTTATGTAGAAGGATTTGATAAAGGTGAGGGGCGTGAATTCATAGAAAAAACAAGGCTTTGTTCCAAGCCTGTAATTGTTTTAAAGGCAGGGAAGAGTAAAAAAGGTATTGAGGCTGCATCCAGTCACACTGCTTCTCTTGCAGGAGATTACAGGGTTTTTTCCCAGATTATGAATCAGTATTGTGTAGCTGAAGCAGACAATGAATATGAACTCACATCTTTTTGTGAATCTTTAAGCTGTTATTCAAAAGCCATGAATGGAAATGTGGGTATTATCTCCTTGAGCGGCGGGCATGGTGTTATTGCTGCAGATGCCTGCGAATTGCACGGATTGTCCATACCCAGGATAGAACAGGCCACAATGGATACCATTCAAGAAAAATTATCCGAGGAGATAAAAAATATCGTCTCCCTTGTTAACCCTCTGGATCTTACAGGCAGTTCCATGGATAGTGATATTGTGACTGCTGCAAGGCACCTTTCAAGGGATAAAAATATAGATTGTGTTCTTGCATTGTTGATTCCATATTCACCGGGTATTTCAGCTGATATAGGGGCAAAACTGAGCCATGTAGCCAGGAATGAAGATAAACCCATGATAGCATATGTTCCCAATGAAGATAAATATAGAATTATAATAGAAGGATTTGAACTAAATAATATTCCAGTGGCCTCCTCTGTTGAAGGCGCAGTGCTTATGGCAAAAGCATTGAAAAGGTATCGGCCGTGTTAAAAAAAAGCAGTCGGAATATAATTAAAAAGAGCCAACCCCTTGGCTGGGTGCTGGAGCCCGATGCAAAGACATTGATGAAATTGCAGGGTTTTGCTGTTCCTGATAATATTTTGACCAACTCCTTTGAAAAAGCAAACCAGTTCATGGAGGATTCAGACTCTCCGGTTGTGGTAAAAGCGGTATCAAAAAAAATACTGCATAAGACAGAACAAAGGGCAGTTGTTACTGATCTTACTTCAAGCAGTCATCTTAAAAAGGAGATGGCAAGACTGCTAAAACTTGAAGGATGTGAGAATGTTCTTGTTGAACAGATGGTTGAGGGTGTTGAACTTATTATTGGGGCAAAAAATGATTTTCAGTTCGGACCTGTTGTTGTTTTTGGCATTGGCGGTACATCCGTGGAAATTTATAATGATACTGCCATTAGAATGGCACCTCTCAGAGAAAATGATGTTTTATCAATGGTGGAATCATTAAAAGCAAAAGCAATTCTTTTCGGTCATCGGGGAAAACCGGGTATTAATATGAAAATTTTAACTCGTCTGATTGTTGATTTTTCTTTGTTACTAATGGATTTCCAGGATGATATGGAATCCATTGATCTGAATCCTGTTATCTGCACAAAGAATCGATGTATAATAGCCGATGCAAGAATAATATTGCAAAACAAACCATTGTAAAACAGGCCGGGTCTGTACACTACTGTATCATAAGGTTGAAAAATAATTAAAATATGCATGGGAGAGAGTATGCGTGTTCTTAAAATTTTGTTAATTCTATTTTTTTTAAACTGTTCATTGGTATATGCCCAAAGCAAATCTCCTGCAAGGGTGGTCACCTCAAAAATTGTTTTTCAGAATGTTGCACATAACAGATCTTTTATTGGCACGCTATATTATGAACGAATCAGTCATCTCTCTTCAGAAGTCACAGGACTTGTAACAAAAATCAATGTCAGAACCGGAGATAAAGTCAATCAGGGTTCATCTCTAATTTATCTTGACAGACAAATACTTGAAAAAGAGATCCTGATTCATAAAACAAGGATTGAACAGGCAAAGCTTAATATAAATCACATGCAGAAAAAATATCATAGAGTAGAATCTTTGTTCAAAAAAGGGACAATAAGTGAAAATGATTATGATGATGCAAAATTTGCAGTTAAAGAAGCTCTTTTAAAAGAAAAATCTGCCGGAACAATTCTGGAAAAGTTGCTTATTCAAAAGAGCAAAAAAGAGATTAAAGCTCCTTTTGACGGAATCATCCTGGAAAAAAAAGTGGATTCAGGCGACTGGGTTCAGCCGGGAAAAGTTTTGCTTCGTATAGGTTCAGTTAATGATCTTTTTATAAAAGTACCTGTGGCAGAAACCATGTTGAGATTTATTGTTCAAGATCAGAAAGTACCTGTAATCATTACTGCCTATAATAAAAAAATGGTTGGAACAATTGAAAATCTCTCTCCGGAAGCAGATGCAAAAACCAAAAATATCTTTTTAAAAATTCGGATTCCCATGCTCAACAGGGCTGCCATAAACATGTCTGCCACTGTATTTATTCCCACAAGCAGAAAACAAAGACTGGCAATGATATCAAGGGATGCACTGGTAAATTTCCAGGGCAAAGATTTTATCTATACAATAAAAGAGAAAAAAGCAGTCATGCTGCCAATAAATATTGTTACATATCTCGATAACATGGTAGGTGCGGATAATGAACATTTTGTTCAAGGAATGCCAATAGTTGTTGAAGGTAATGAACGACTGCAGCCGGGTCAGGCAGTTGTAATTGTCGGAGAGTAATTAATGGATATTATCCGTTTTTTTATCAACAAACCTGTAACTGTTGCCGTGGGTGTAATCATGGTGGTTATATTCGGGTTTATTGGTATTCAAAAACTTCCGGTTCAACTCACTCCTGATGTTGAAACTCCTTTGATCACAGTGAATACAGCCTGGTATGGTGCCACGCCCTATGAAGTTGAAAAAGAGATCATTGAAAAACAGGAAAAAGTTCTAAAGGGCTTGCAGGGACTGACCAAGATGGAGAGTTCGAGTTACAACAGCCTCGGCACCATAACTCTATCTTTTCAAATCAATACAGATCTGGACGATGCCCTGCTCAGGGTGTCCAATAAATTATCCGAGGTCAGCAACTATCCGGAAAATGTAAACAAACCAACCATAGAGTCTTCCGGAGCCAACAGCTCACCCATCATCTGGATGGTTATGAAAACAAAACCAGACAACACAGAGCATATTAATCAGTTTAAAACTTTTTTTGAGGACAGTGTCCGTCAGCATCTGGAGCGAATTAATGGTGTTGGTTCCCTTTTAATTTTCGGCGGCACTGAAACAACCCTGGATGTGATAATTGATGCACAGAAAATGGCTCTCTATAATGTTTCAATCAATAATATCATCACATCCATCCGCCAGGCAAATAAAAATATTTCCGCCGGTATTCTGGGTATGGCCAAGAAAAATTACCGTATCAGAACCATAAGTCAGTTTCAGGCCAAAGATGATGTCCTTGATGTGGTTGTCTTTGATGACGGAATAAAGCGGGTTTACCTGCGGGATATTGCCCATGTTAAAAAAGGATATAAAAAAGAGAGTTCTTCAGTGCTGCATAATGGTGAACAGGTTATCGTAGCGGGTGTACGAAAAGAGAAAGGTGCCAATGTCCTGAATATGACAGACCTGGTGGAAAAAGCGGTTCACCATTTGAACAAAACCATCCTTGCCAGTAACAGGTTAAGTCTTGAAATAGTTTATGATCAGCGCCCCTACATTAATACAGCAATCAATCTGGTAAAGCGCAATATCATCATCGGTGGTCTGCTTGCTATCTGTGTGCTTTTACTGTTTTTAAGAAGCGTAAGGGCCACATTGATTACAGGTGTTGCAATTCCTATTGCAGCTGTGGGCTGTTTTATCTTCCTATGGCTGCTGGGAAGAAACCTGAATGTTGTGAGCATGGCTGGAATTTCCTTTGCTGTGGGTATGCTTGTGGATAACTCCATTGTGGTACTTGAAAACATTGATCGGCACAGCAAAAAAGGCAAAAAAGCTTTTAATGCAGCTTATGATGGAACAAGAGAGGTGTGGGGCGCAGTTCTTGCCTCCACAGCAACCACAATAGCAGTATTCCTGCCGGTTATATTTATTCATGAAGAGGCAGGACAACTGTTCCGTGATATTGCCATTGCAGTTACTTCTGCGATTTTTTTGAGCCTTATTGTTTCAGTCTCCGTGATTCCAACTCTCTTTAACCTGCTTTACAAAAAAGAGTATACCACAAAGCAGGGCAGGCTGCAGAAAAGTTTTATAGGTCCGTTCCTTGCCGGTATTATATTAAACTTCAGCAAATTGTGCATGAAAAATGTGGTAACCCGACTGTTAACGATTGTTTTGTTTACAACTCTCTCCATTGGTTTAACCTTTCAGCTTCTGCCAAGCGCTGAATATCTTCCCCAGGGCAATAGAAATCTTATTTTAAATATTCTTATACCGCCTCCTGGATATTCTACAGCTAAACTCAAAAACATTGGCAGAAATATATATGAAGAATCCAGGCCATATTTTGAGGAAGATGGCAAAGATGGCTTTCCAATGATTAAAAATATGTTTTTTGTAGGAGCTGATCGTGTCACGCTTTTTGGAGGGATAAGCATCCATGAAACACGTGCACGTGAATTGATTCCCCTTTTTAACAAGATAATGAGGTCAATTCCAGGTGTTTTCGGAGTCAGTATTCAGGCCGGGATTTTCCAGTCTGGAATTGGTGAGGGAAGAACAGTGGATGTCAATGTTTCAGGCGAAAAAATTCAAGATATTATCAATGCTTCATTTGCTCTGTTCAGTACCATAGGTGCAAAAATGGAACACTCCCAGGTTCGTCCGGTACCTTCCCTTGAAGCCAGTTATCCAGAGGTGAGAATAATTCCCAGAAAAGAGAAACTTGCTGCCAACGGTCTTACAGCACAGGATCTCGGTGTATATGTCGATATCCTCATGGATGGCCGTAAAATTGAAGAATATCGTCCCGAGGGGATAAAACAGAATGATCTGGTTCTTAAAGGCAAGATTTCTGCAGTTAGATCTCCCGAGGATATTTTGAACAGCATAATTGTAAACAGATTTGGAGATCTTATACGGGTGAAGGATGTGGCAGATATTGAATACAGCCAGGGTTTGCCCCAGATAAATCACCTGGAAAGAGACAGAACAATCACCCTTCAGGTTACTCCACCTGCTGATCTCTCTTTACAGAATGCCATGGAGCTTATAGAAAATGATATCATCCCTCTATTGGAAAAAGAGGGGAGACTTCAAAATGTCAGAGTGGACATTGGCGGAAATGCTGATAAACTTGTGGCTACAAGGAATGCACTTCAGTGGAATCTTCTGCTGGCATTAATCATTACCTATCTGCTGATGTCAGCACTGTTTGAAAATTTTCTTTATCCTTTTATTATTCTCTTTTCTCTGCCTCTTGCCGGAGCAGGAGGTTTTGCAGGACTTTGGGCGGTAAATGCATTGATTGCTCCCCAGGGTTTTGATGTTTTGAGCATGCTGGGATTTATAATTCTGATCGGCACAGTTGTAAACAATGCCATTCTTATTGTTCATCAATCTTTGAATAATGTCCGCTATAATGGTCTCATTGGAAAAGATGCTGTGACTGATGCTGTTAAAACCAGAATCAGGCCCATTTTCATGAGCGCCATCACCAGTCTTCTTGCAATGCTGCCCATGGTGCTGTCAACCGGTTCCGGAAGTGAACTCTATCGAGGTCTGGGCTCAATTTTGCTTGGAGGCCTTGCCATGTCAACAATTTTTACACTTTTTGTGATTCCGTCTCTTCTGGTTTTTGTTATTGGAATTGAAACTGATAAAACTGTGAATTCTTGAGCTAATGTTCCATAGACCCGTTACAGGCTGATTACCTTACATCCGCTGGATGGACATGGCAACAAGTTCTAAGATTATCTTCGCTGGCCGCCATGAACTCGCTCATGCTTCGCTCAAACAACATGGCGGCTTAACCGCTACGTTAATCAAGAACTTGTAAGCAATGATCCATAATGCTCCCGTAAGGTAATCAGCCTTCCACTGGAGTGCACAGCAATTTTGTTATGCCACTTTCTGTATTAACTCTGCTTCATATTCAGGAAACATTATAATAGCTGGATGAACACCAAATGCATGTGCCAATTGTTCAGCGCGTTTCTTGCCGATATCCACTTTGTTATTTTCTAAAAGACTAATATTTTTAGAATTAATACCAGACTGTTTTGCAAGTTCTTCTTGTGTCCACTCTTTCAGTTCTCTCAACATACGGATTACTTCCCCCGTGGTAATTGAAGCATGTTTTTTAGCTGGTACAAAATTTTTCTTTTTCATATTGTTCCCCCTAATATTTATGAGGAGTTAATTCTAATACATAAACGGTTACTTCTTTCGCCATCTATTTCATAAATAACTCTATACTGTAAATCTATCCGTGAAGATCGTTGTCCCTCATGATTTTTGGGTAGCAGTTTTTTAATTATTTTTTGGTGTTATTTACAGTTCTTTAGGTTCAGTAAGAAGCTTGAGGCCTTCAAGAATTTTATACATTCTTTTCTCTGATACTTGACCAATCTTTTCAACTAAGTCGCTTTTATTTACTGTGTAAATTTGTGAAATATTAACAACGCTTTTTTTGGGCAAGTTGGCTTCACTTTTGTTGAGAGGGACATTTCCAGGGGCTTTAGCTCTTTTTAAATTTGAAGTTAAAGAACATACAACAACAGTATTGATATTGCTTGAATTGAATATATTGTTTTGAATTACAATATGTGGATGCCTGTAACCAGGTTCAGACCCTCTTGGTTCTCCTAAGTTTACCCAATAAATTCCACCTTGTTTTGCTACCATGATTCTCGCCCTACAATTTTGCGATGTTTTTCATGCATAGCTTTTGAAATTGTCTTTTCTTCTCCATTTGGTGAATCGCTATAAGCCGCATTAAGTTGAGCAAGTAGCATTTTATTCTCTTGCTTTTTTAAATAATCTTTGACAGCAAGGGCAAACAATTTACTGCGTGACACATGTAAATCTTTGGATAGTTGGTTGACTTGATTGAATAAATTCGTTTCTAATGATATTGCAGTTTTTACACTGGACATTTAGATACCTCCATATATAATATTTGCATATGTTATATCTGTAATTATTTATCATATTTATACTTTTGTCAATACTTTAATTCATACAATACTGTTTCTTATCGGTAGTGATTCGACTGCTAACGGCCCTAATAAGTTGCCGAAAATACAACGGGATGAAACCTTGAAAGACCGGAAAATATTGATTGCAGGTGCCACTCTGACAAAAAAGCCGCTATTTTCTGTCAACTCTTCATTCGATGGTTATGTTTTGCATTTATTCAATTATCGATTTGTATAATAGGTCAGCATTATTTCCCTTGAAATTGACCCATTTCTGAATATCTTCAATACCTTTCATTTGTTGACTTGCATTATTTGTTTCTAAACCGGCAAGGTATAATTTCCATCCTTTCAATAAATGCTCTTTAAAATATACTTTTAATTTTGGGTGGACACTATTTAAAAAGTCCTTTGAAACCAAAAGACCAAATCTTATACCGTCATTTATTAATGATTTCATCTCCTCTTCTTGCATTTCCGAAAGTTGAACAATATTCCCATTTTTGTCTGATTGCATTTCATGAGCTTTTATAAATGACATAATCGCATTTTTACAATTCAACTTATCGATTTTCCCATTCTCAACAACAATCATATGCTGGTTTTTTGAGTCTGAAGCTTGACTTTTAAATTCAGGGAAAAAGTGTGTAGAAAAAATACCAACAATTGAAAATATTAAACATGCAAATGTGACTCCCATATTCGCCCATACCCAAAACCTTACTACATTTCCTCCTGAATTATCCCTGGCTGCCGTTTTAACGGTTTCTCCCGTGAGCCAATCAAGAATAAATAAAACGAGAATTATCCACCACAGGATATTGTGGGCAGTCCCCCATAGTTTGTATAGAGCAAAGGCAGCGATTATAGAAATAATGAATTTCATTAGTTCCCCCTATATTCCTAGAACACTAGCATAACCAGCATTTTTCAGAGCGCAGTGAGCGAAGCGAACGGAGCGGTGAAAAACGTCTGTGTTTATGCATTTATTAACTTTTTATATAATCCCCGAAAATTGCTTTCATTTTATCTTTCCAACTATCTGGAATGGAATTCCAATCATTCCCCCATTTCACAGTTTCCTGAAAAGCCCTAAACGGCTTCTCGGAGGACGGGGCTGCATATCCTATTTCATCTTCAACATTTTCATGCATCTGAATTACCCTTCCATTTTCACCAATTGCATCAGCAATTGGCTGGTTAAACTTTACAGCTCCATCTATGCCATCATCTCTGTCATGCACCACAATGGGCTTAATTCCCATTGCTACTAAGTATTTTGCAAGTCCTATAATGGATGCTTTTCCTCTTGCTTTAACTATCTCATAATCGGCAACAATTTTTAAGTATTGATCTTGCGGTAATTTTTTAAGGGTTTCTGCAATTAAAATTTCTTCTGTGTCGCCCTCAATAACAACAACATGCTTGGTGAAAAAAACTCTTGCGATATGATCATCTACTCGTAACAGCATTTTGACATGGGTTTTGTCATCCTCCGCTAGTGCTCTGTATGCAATTGTAACATTAAAAGGATTTGCTTCAACTCCAGATGGAGTGATACACATATTGTTCAAAATTTGTTTGGGTTTCCTTGAGAGGTCTATAATGAAGGGGGAGTGTGTTGTTGCAACAATTTGTGATCCACTTGTACTCAAATCATAAATTGTATCACGCATTTGGTTGGCTGCACTGGGATGAAGGAATATTTCAGGTTCTTCGAAGCAAACGATAAGGGAACGCTGATGCTCGTCTTCTTTTCTTGACAACCACTTCTGGCGAAACCTTAGCATTCCAAACGCAGCAGCTCTTACCATTCCAGAACCTTGATGCGTAACGGGTGTCCTAACATTACTGGACATTTCAACTTTGAATGTAGGTTTAAGTGCTTTATTTGGATCACTAAGGTCTGTTGTCGCATGAAGCTGAGAATCAGGGAAAACACTAGATAAAACATCATTAAGTTCAGTAATCATCTTTCCAAACTCTGAAGCATCATCTTCAGGATCCAACTCTTTGGATAATTTATCTAAGTAACTTTGAGCTTGCTGATAATTATCAGAACTCTCTCTTACATCTTCAAATAGTTCATTCAAAGTTTTTCCCAAAACACCTGAGGCTGATCCTTCTATTTCACTTATGGAAGTATCAGCAGGAATGAGAAGGAAACGAGGAAGCATTTTAAGTACATTCCCAGGTATCCCGCCCGGGTTTTGAAACCATGTTTCTTCTTCACCAAGAATCCAAATTTCATCCAATTGCTCAAGCTTCTCTATGGCTCCTTTACTTTTACCGATATTTTTCGATAAGTCAGAAAAAAGACTGCTTATAAGTTCTTCATCTATGCCCTTGTCAATATAGTCTTGGCCTTTTTTACAATCTGCATATTCTGAATCCAGTTCACGCTCTTTTGACTTGAATTCAATTTTTACGTCAACACCAAGTTTGAAGGTTTTACGATATGTAACTGACAACCCAGAGTCATCCTCATCATCCGTTTCGTAGTTGAATATACGCCCTTTGAATCCTCTCCACTGATGTGCGTCATCTGGTAAGTTGCGAAACTCAGCCTCAAGAATAATCTCTGCTACCGCTGGTTTTGTTTCTCCAGTTTCATCATCGATTACAGAATAATATTCTGGGCTTGGAATAGTTTTCTTCGCAGAAAGCAAGTATTCAATTGCTTTAAACGCCGTACTCTTACCTGAGTTATTTGCTCCAATAAGAAAAGTTGCATCTTCGAACAAAATACTTGCGGATCGGATTCTTCTAAATCCTTCGATTTTTAATGAATATAATTTCATGTGTATCCCTTGTTGAAGTTAACCATTTATTCACAAGGCTATTTTACCTGATAAGTCGCAAAATTGGCTATTATCAGGTAGAATTGCCTTGCTAATTATTTTCATTAATTACCTTACAAATATTCATTTTGCAAAGGAGAAAAAGATATGTCAAGTAAAAACAATAAACGTCTTTTTGATGAAGCCCGGGATTATATGAGATTGAAACATTTTTGACCTATCTTGCAGAGAAACAAAAAGTTGTTCCTGCTACACAAAAGCAGGCTATGAATGGAACTGGCAATATGTATTTCCATCTAATCTTTCAAAAGATTCACTGTCTCTATTGCAGCGGCAGAGCCTGCACCGATCATCAGAGCAGTAATCACATGAATAACAGTCCTTGCAGGGATGTTTTTTTTTACAACTGCTCTGTTTTTCAGGAATATATAATTTGCCCTGCAAGCCTGGCAGTTTCACAAAAGCCATAATTGAATCCTTATTTACTCAACTGGTGTTGACAGTTTTACAATGCACCGTTTTCTTATAAGATAAACAATAAATGTTGGGAATCAAGAGATTATGAGTAATTTACCGTGTTCGGCATTAATCATTATCAGTAGGAATTTGATACAGTTTTTATTCCATCAAAGAGCAGATCTCCTTTGCAAATTCAGAGCATTTTAATTTTGTTGAGCCCTCTATCTGTCTTGCAAGATCATAGGTGACTGTTTTATTTAAAATGGTTTTTTGCAAAGCCTGGCGGACTGTTTTTGATGCTTTATCCCAACCTAAGTGGTCCAGCATCATGGCGCCTGAAAGTATCAGAGAACCCGGGTTTACCTTGTCCAGGCCTGCATATTTTGGAGCAGTTCCATGGGTTGCTTCAAAAACAGCGCAATTATCACCAATATTGGCCCCGGGAGCTAATCCAAGCCCGCCTACCATTGCAGCCAGCAGATCTGAAATATAGTCTCCGTTAAGGTTTGGAGCTGCTATTACATCATATTCACTTGGGCGCAAAAGTACCTGCTGGAACATATTATCTGCAATCCTCTCCTTTAAAACAATTCTGCCTTCAGGAATTTTGCCGTCAAATTCTTTCCACAGTTTTTGCTCAGTGATAATACTATCTTTGAATTCATCTTCACCAACTTCATATCCCCATTTTAAAAATGCACCTTCAGTATATTTCATGATATTGCCTTTGTGCATAATGGTGACATTTTTCCGATCATTATCAATGGCATATTGAATGGCCTTTGAAATCAACCGCTTGGTATATTGTTCACTTATGGGTTTAATGCCGATTCCAGTGGTGGTTTCATCAAGGTTTTTGGATGTTTTTTTATTGATGAAATGAAGGACTTCTTTTGCCTCTTTTGTTCCTGCTTCCCACTCAATTCCAAGGTAGATATCTTCAGTGTTTTCCCGGAAAATTATCATATCAATGTTTTCAGGTTCGCTGCATGGAGAGGGAACACCCTGAATATATTTTGCAGGGCGGATACAGGCAAAAAGATCTAGTTCCTGGCGGATAGCAACATTCAGGCTTCTCATGCCATGTCCTACCGGAGTTGTTAAGGGGCCTTTGATTGCCACTTTATATTTTTGTATCTGTTCCAATGTCTTTTTGGGCAGCCATTCACCTGTTTTTTTAAAGGAATCCTCTCCGGCAGGAATTTCTTTGAATAGTATTTTCTTATCACCTTTGTAAGCTGTTTTAACAGCTTTGTCCAACACAAGCCGTGTTGCATTCCAGATATCATGTCCTGTGCCGTCTCCTGGTATATAGGGTATAACCGGGGTGTCTGGAACAATTAATGAGCCGTCTTTATTGAGTTCAATGATATTTTCCATGAACAATCCTTTTTAATATATGAAAATAGTTAATAAAATAACAGTTGCGGGTAATTTTTTTCATGTCCCAGCCATGTTTGGTCAATCTTTAAACACCAGTTTACCACCAATATATCCTGCAATGCCGGCAGCTGTCAGCATAATGATATTTATAAACATAAAACTCCATGCCCAGGATGACAGAAGAACCTCAGGGTCTATGAAAAACCATATAGTAGTGATTAAACATGCAGTACTTGTCAATATGGCTGCTGAGATTTTTATTTTAAACATTGTTGTCATGGCTTTGTTATATTTTTTCTGCCACTCAATAATTCCTGTGGAAATTACAAGAGGAAGGGAAGCAGTAACAAAAATTTGATTAATAAAAGCAGCTTTTGCCAGAAGCTGATAATCAAAAATCCATGCCAGCAGCCATAGTATAACTGCAACAGGCAGAAGGCCGTTAGGTGTGTGCACTAAAACCGGATGGGCATGGTGTTTAATCACAAGGGATTTTATTTTTTCAAAGCTATTTTCTTCTATTGTTCTGGTTTTGTCTTGAACCACAAAAGAGGTTTTCTCTGTTTGAGGCTGCTTCTGTTTTCTTTTCGGCCGCTTTTCCGGTATGGAAGCTTCATCAATCTCCCTGAATTTGTTTGCCCCTACACCGCAGATAGGACATTTATCAGGAGGGGTATCTCCCCTGTGAATATAATTGCAAACACTGCATTGCCAGACTTTCATATATCAATCCCCCTGTTTTATCAAAATAATCAAGTGTCATTTGATTGTCATGGTTTCTTTTTTTTACCGCTCATCTATATCAGTAAAAAGACACTCATCAGGCCCGCAGTAGTCTCCTACGTAAGCTGCCCCGGGCCTGTAAAGGGAGGGTTTTGCAGCTGCCATGGCAAATTGCTCCTCAATAACATGGGCTGCCCAGCCACTTACCCTTGATATTGCAAAGAGAGGTGAGAAAAGATCTGTGGTAATGCCCATTGCATAAAACAGTGATGCGCTGTAAAAATCTACATTGCAAAAAATTTCTCTCTGTTTTTTTGCTTTAAAAGCTGCTTTTCCTTTTTTCTCAAGAGCCCTTGAAAGTTTATACCACAATGGCTGATCTGCAATCTGCCCCATTCTTTTGCTCATGGGAGCAAGGATAACAGCCCTTGGGTCATCTGTCTGGTAAACAGCATGTCCAAGTCCCATGATAAGACCGCCTGAGGTTAATATATTATTGATATAATTATCAATTTTATCAACAGAACCAATCTCTTTTAACATTTTCATGACTCTTACATTTGCACCGCCATGAAGTGCGCCTGATAAAGATCCTATGGCTGCTGAGACGGAAGCATAAATATGTGCCTTTGTTGATGCCACCTGTCTTGCTGTAAATGTTGAAGCATTAAAAGAGTGTTCAGCATGGAGTACAAGGCTTGTATCAAAAAAACGTGCTGTTTCATCCTCCGGTGCTTTTCCGGTAAGCATATAAAGAAAATTTGCAGCATGGTTTAGATTATTATCAGGTTCTATTGGTTTTTTATTGTTCCTGATCCTGTCCCATGCAGCAGTAATGGTTGCCATTCCAGCAATAAGGTTTTCAGCACTGTATAACGTATTTTCAATTTTTTCGCTGCCTGCATTGGGGTCACTCTGGATTAACAGGGGAGCTGCCATCTGCAGGACATCCATGGGATTCATATCAGAGGGAAGTATTTTGAGAAACGAGAATATATTTTCAGGGATATCTCTTTTTTGTTTAAGACTGTGAGTAAAATCTTCCAACTCCTGTTTTTTGGGAAGTCTTTCATATAATAAAAGAAAGCATACTTCTTCAAAACCGACATTTTGGGCAAGGTCTTCAATTAAAAAGCCTCTGTAAATCAATTTACCCTCTTTGCCTTTAACATCACATATTTTTGAACTTGCCACATCTATACCGCGAAGGCCTGTATCCATAACTGGTAATATGCATTCATCCATGACTATCTCCTTAAAAATTAGAATATTTTTTCCGGGGGTCTTCTTTCAGGAATATATTCTGATTCAATTTCACTGTTGTGCAGGGCAGGGGAAATATAAAGCCCGCAAAAACATGCTCCAAATTCCTCAAGATCCGGTTGTCTGTAGTCGCAGGGACATATAATATCCTTATCCTTTTCTCTGTCTCCACAGGCAAGCCTGCAGGGGCATGCCATATAGCCATATCTCTCCTTGTTTAAAAGCAGGGATTCAAGAAGTTCAAACACCAGGTCATTATCCTTGTTAAAATAGATATTTTTTGCTTCCTGAGATTTTTTTAATGCCTTATATAATTCTTCAGTTTTCATTTTTATCATCTTGAATTCCAAGAGCCTCCTTGATTTTATTTTCTTTATATCCGACTATTACTATATCATTAATTTTTATGGTGGGAAAAGAACAGCGGGGGTTGAGTTCTCTAATATCAGCAAGGATGGCTTTTCGTTCATCCCCTTCAAGATCATCCACTTCAATATAATTATATTCAACATTGCACTTGGAAAGAAACCGTCTCGTTGATTTACAATGGCTGCATGTACTCAATGCATATAAAATTGCTGTATCTTTTGCCATTTATGTCTCCTTTGATTGAAATTGATTTTTTGCCCTGCTTAAGAAACCGTTAATTCTACGACCTAGTATGCAGATCTCTAATTTTAAATAGTTAATTTGCATATTTCATACCATCTTTGCAAGATTAAAGTAAAATTTTGTTTGCATGAATTAATAAAGTATGAGATTCCATGGCTATGAATTTGTTTAAGAAAATATATTAAAAAATTTCTATGACTGGTTTGGTATTAATTTTGCAGTATTCTTGATTTTACAATATAGTGTTATAATCATAGGTGATCAAATTTGAAGAATAGAGAGTTGAATATGGTACAAGATATTTCGATATTGATAGGAGGTGCGGCAGGTCAGGGGATACAGACAATAGGAGCATTGCTTGCCAGGGTGTGCAACAATGCCGGTCTGTTCATATTTTCTGTGGATGATTTTGAATCCCGTATCAGGGGAGGGCATAGTTTTCATCTGTTGAGGATCAGCACTCAAGCCTTAACTGCTCCTTGTTTCAAGCCCGATATTCTTGTGGCTCTTGATGAAAAAACCCATGAATATCATAAAGATACAGTCTCTTCTAATGGCATCACTATTTTAAATAGTGATGAAAACAAAAAAGAGAAATCAGATATTTATCATATACCCCTGGAGCTCCTTGCTGAACAGGCAGGAGGGAAAATTGCTTCCAACACAGTTGCGGCAGGTGCTGTTCTTGCTGTTATAGGAGCGGCTTTTAAAGATCTTGAACATGTGCTGAAAGAACAGTTCATGAACAGGGGGAAAGCCGTGCTGGAGTTGAACTTGAAAGCCGGGAAAAGCGGATGTGAAATTGGTAAAAAAATTAATTTTCCTCTATCCCTGGATTTTAATCCGGTGCAACATCAAAATATTGTTATGACCGGGGCAAAAGCAGCAGCCCTGGGTGCACTTGCAGCAGACTGCAGGTTTTTCCCATTTTATCCCATGAGTCCGGGTACTCCCATTATTTCCAATCTTGCAAAATATGCTGACCAGCTGCCCATGGTTATTGAGCAGGCTGAAGATGAAATTGCAGCAGTCAATATGGCAATTGGCGCATCCTTTGCCGGGGTTCGTTCCATGACATCTACATCCGGCGGGGGATTTTGTCTCATGATTGAAGGGCTTGGCCTGGCTGGAATGACTGAAACTCCCATTGTTATTATAAATGCTCAGCGCCCGGGACCAGCCACTGGCCTCGCCACAAGGACAGCCCAGGCAGATCTTTTATTTACTATCAATGCATCCCAGGATGAATTTCCCAGGTTTGTGTTTGCACCCGGTGGTGTGATCGAGACATTTTTTGCAGTTAAAAAAGCTTTTTTTCTCTCTGAAAAATATCAGGTTCCATCCATTGTTTTAATGGATCAGTTCCTTGTGGATTCAGCAAAGACTGAATCAGATATATTTAAAATCGGCAATGAACATGAAAGTTTTCTGGACAAAGAGACAAAAGTGTATCAGTCTGAGAGCTATTTGCGATACAAAATCACTGAGACAGGTATTTCTCCACGCAGGATCCCCTGCAATTCTGAAGCTCTGGTAAGGGCAAGTGGGAATGAACATACTCAAAAAGGGCTCTCCTTTGAAGAACCGGAAAACCGCAATATAATGATGGAAAAACGATTTAAAAAATTTGTACTAATGCAACAAGAGATGTCATTACCCCAGGTTTTTCATGATCAGAGTTCATTTTTCCTGACAGCCTGGGGATCATCAAAAGGCAGTGTTATTGAGGCAGGCCTGAAAATGAGGAAAGAGGGTATTAATGTTGGATGGATAATTTTTGAGGATATCTGGCCCCTGGATTTTGATAAACTTAAATCTGTGTTGAAAAACAGAAAATTAGTAATAGTAGAAGGCAATGCCACCTGCCAACTGGGTAGTCTGATCCGTCAGCAGACAGGCATTGACTATTTTTCATCTGTTTTAAAATATGATGGCAGACCCATATATCCAGAGTATATCATTAAAGAAATCAGACAGACCATGGGGCAATAATATGACAAAAACAAAAGTTGATATTGATAATGAAATTCAGTGGTGCCCTGGATGTGGTAATTTTTCCATTCTTAAGTCAATGGAAAATGCATTTACTGCTCTTGGTCTTGAGCCAAAAGACCTTTTGATTGTATCGGGTATAGGACAGGCAGGTAAGACTCCTAATTATATGGAATGCAATATGCTGCATGGACTTCATGGAAGAGCCCTTCCCCTTGCCACAGGTGCAAAAATTGCAAATAGTGATCTTAATATTATTGTAAATACAGGGGATGGGGATTGTTATGGTGAAGGAGGAAATCATTTTCTGGCAGCAATACGCCGTAATATTGATATCACAGTGCTCATTCATAACAACCGGGTCTATGGACTGACCAAGGGACAGGCATCTCCGACCGCAGCCTTTGGAATGAAAACCAAACATCAAAACCGGGGGACAATTTCCAGCTCTTTTAATCCTGCTGCAACTGCCCTTGTAATGGGAGCAGGGTTCATAGCCCAGGGGTTTTCAGGAAACATGAAACAACTGGAATATTTGATTGTTGAAGCCATAAATTTTAAAGGATTTTCAATGGTTGATATCCATCAGCCCTGTGTCTCCTTTAATAAAATCAACACCCATTCATGGTATAAATCAAGGGTTTTTGATCTTAATGATACAGACCATGACTACTCAAATTATGAGAATGCGCTTCAAACTGTTCACAATAAAAATCATAAAATTCCCTTGGGAATTATTTATAAAAAACCTGGTGTTCCATTTCATGAAAGGCTGGATGTGTTAAAAAAACAGCCTCTCTTAAAATATAAATTTGATGGAGCACAATTAGAAAATATTTTGACTACAGCTGTTTAAAAAAAATTGCAGGTTCAGGGATTTTATTTAACCGCTGAAATAAGGAGGGATAATGGGTAAAATTTTAATCGTATATGCATCAAGGTCAAATGAGACCAAAGGTATTGCAGACCTGATAGCAGAGGGCATCCGCATATCAGGGCATAAGGTTGATGTAAAAAAAACAAATGAAATTAAAAATGAAGAAGATTTAAAAGGCTATGACGGTTATGCATTTGGTTCTGCTACCTATCATGGTGAAATGATTACATCCATGAAACAGATTCTGTTTATGGCAGAGAGAGCAGAACTTAAAGATAAACCAGGTGGTGCCTTTGGTGCATATGGCTGGAGCGGGGAAGCTGCAGGAAGGATTTTTGATACTATGGAACATATTTATGGTATGAAAATGGTGTCAGGAGGACCTTTGATGCTGAAAGCAAGCTGGATAGGCGGCGGTGTTCAGGCTGCCCAGGAGTATGGGAAAAGTATTATTGCAATGATTTGAAAATTGAAACTGGTGGAAACAAAAAAAAATAGTTATTTTAAATGCTAATAGAAGCATTATAACCATGAAAAAAAGGAGATAAAAAATGGCTGACCAATTAGGAATTTACAAATGCAGTTTATGTGGCAACATTGTACAGGTACTTCACGGTGAACAACCACCTGTTATGTGTTGTGGAGAAGAAATGGACCGTCTGGTTGAAAATACCATTGATGCAGCAGTTGAAAAACATGTACCTGTTATTGAAAAAATCGAGGGCGGTTATCTGGTAAAAGTAGGCAGTGTGCCTCACCCAATGGGTGATGATCACTGGATTGAGTGGATTGAGCTTGCTTCAGAAGATGATACTTTTGTACAAAGAAAGATACTTAAACCAACAGATAAACCTGAAGTTGAATTTAAAACCGATGCAGCCAAGGTTGTTGCAAGGGAATATTGCAATCTTCATGGTCTTTGGAAATAATAAAACTTAAGTATAATAAATTTATTGTACAGATAAACCGACTGAACAGATTGTTACACAACAAGACCTTTGAATAGAGTTACATATTCAAAGGTCTTGTTAATATATAGTTGCCTGCAATTGTAAAAATATCAGCTGCCTGAAATCATCAGGCATTATTTCATCTGAATCAATATCTCTTTAAGAGCATTTTTCCTTTAAAGCTTTTGCTATTTTAACACCAAGGTCGAAACATCTGTTCAAATCATCTTCATCAGGAACATATTGAACCCTGACACCGTCGTCAATAATATCCAACTTCATTTCAGAAAATTCCTTGTTAAGAATTTTTACTGCCTCACCACTCCATCCAAAGGAGCCAAATGCAGCAGCAATCTTATTCTGGGGTTTTAATCCTTTAATATATGTCATTACATCTGCAATTACAGGGAAGATATTGTTGTTAAGGGTTGGAGATCCAACAATAATAGCTCCCGCTTCAATAATTTCCGTTAAAATATCACTTCTGTGCCATTTCCTTGTATTCATAAGTCTTACATTTACCTCTTCTGACTCAATACCGCTTGTGATCTCTTTTGCCATCTTTGTAGTGCTTTCCCACATGGAATCAAAGATTATGACCACCTTTTTTTGTGGTTCCTGTTTTGACCACTTGTCATAGAGTTCAATAATTTTAGATGGATTATCCCGCCAGATAATTCCATGATCAGGGCAGATCATATTGAGTTTAAGGTTCATTTTTGCAACATCTTTTAAAAGCGACTGCACCCTTGGTGAGAAGTGAAGCAGAATATTGGCATAGTATTTTCTTGCATGGGGAATAATTTCATCACCGATCTCATCATCAAAGAACATATCACCGGCAAAGTGCTGTCCAAAGGCATCACTGGAAAACAGTATGCCCTCATCTGCAAGATATGTAAACATGCTGTCCGGCCAGTGAAGCATTTTTGTCTCAAGGAATGAGAAAGTTCTGTCTCCAATGGTTATATTTTCACCATGTTTTATAACCTGGAAATTAAAATCCTCATTTAAATTGCCTTTGATATTTTTTGCACCCATTTTAGAACAGTAAAGGGGTTTGTCTACTCCTATTCTATGCATTATTTTGGGTATGGCGCCGGAATGATCCATTTCAGCATGATTGGAAATAACAGCATCAATCTTTTCAGGATCAATAATTCTGCTGATATTGGACAGCAGTTCTTTTCCAAATTTTTCTTTTACAGTATCAATAAGGATGTTTTTTTTACCAAGCACGAGAAATGAATTATAAGTTGTGCCTTCATAGGTGGAATATCCATGGAAGTCTCTTATGTCCCAGTCACGGCAGCCCACAGAATATATTTTATTTGCAATTTCAATTGGTTTATACATCTACGTTTATCTCCCTATCTTTAGTTTCTATTTTGAATTTTTACTTTTTAAATTATAGTCAACAACAGACAATTAATAATCATTTAGGCACCTTATTTAAATCACCCTGACCCAGGCAGATGCAAAGAGTGTGCCTTAATATTTTTTATTCTTTTTTTTAAAAATGTTTTAACTTAAACTCTATTACTATAATATTGTAAATTGAAAATCAATTGCTTATTGTCTTTGCACGATATTTGCTATAGCATCTCTGGACGAGTTGAATAAAAAAATGTCTGATCAAGATTCTGTCGTTTTAAGAGAAGTGTGCATAGTATATGAAGTTTATAAAAAGAACAAAAATCAATGTGCCTGTTGAAGCACTTTTTTCATGGCATACCAGAAGCGGTGCCATATCAAGACTGACACCGCCATGGGCACCCCTTAAAATTATCTCCCGAAATGTAGATGGTATTCAAAAAGGGGTAAAGGTAAAATTCAGGTTGTCTCTTTTTAAAATACCCATGATATGGGAATCCGAGCATATAGAATACAAAGAAAACAGGGAGTTTAAAGACAGGCAGATAAAAGGTCCCTTTGCAAAGTGGGAGCACACGCACAGATTTATACCAGATGGCCAAAAAAGCTCTCTCATGGAAGACGAGCTTGAGTTTGAACTCCCCTTTGGATTGTTAAGCCATCCCTTTTATGGCATTGCCATTAAAGAATTTGAAAAGATGTTTCATTACAGGCACAGGGTATTGAAATATGATCTTGAAAATCATGTGGACAAAACTGGAAATTTAAGGATTCTTATTTCAGGTGCCAGCGGGACCATTGGACAAGCTTTAATCTCTTTATTACAAACCTGCGGTCATGAAGTTATTATTCTTGTACGCAAAAAAAAAGATCTGTTGGATCACCAACTGTTCTGGGATCCCTATAAAGGTATATTAGATATTGAAAAGGCAGGATACATTGATGCTGTAATTAATTTAAACGGTATTGATATTTCAAAGGGCAGGTGGACAGAAAAACAAAAAAGACTCATTATTGATTCAAGAGTAATTCCTACACGCCTGCTTGCAGATAAAATAAAAAACATGACTCATAAGCCTGATGTTTTTATTAGTTCATCTGCCATTGGTTTCTACGGAGATAACAGTGAAAGAGGCATAACTGAAACCTGTGCCAAAGGAGATCTTTTTATTTCCAATGTTTGCAAACTGTGGGAAGATGCAAGTTTTGAAGCTCAAAAAGCCGGAGTCAGAACAGTTATGCTTAGAACCGGAGTTGTGCTTACGCCTTTGGGTGGTGCACTTGCAAAAATGGTGCTGCCGTTTAAGCTTGGCATGGGAGTAGTACTCGTCAAAGGCAGACAATATATGAGTTGGATAAGTATGGATGATGAAATATCAGCCATACTGTTTATTCTTAAGGATGATAAAATAAAAGGTCCGGTTAATTTGACAGCTCCTGAACCTGTTACCAACTCAGAATTCTCAAAAACACTTGCCAGAGTCTTTTCCAGAAAAGTTTTTTTTACCATGCCAAAGTTTATGGCCAAAGCAATATGGGGACAAATGGGCCAGGAAACCCTTTTGGCAAACATCAGGGTGAAACCTGAAAAGCTTTTGAATAACGGTTTTGTCTTTCAACATAAAACACTTTTTTCTGCACTCAAAGACCTGCTATGAAGCAAGTTAAAATGAATATAAAGCTCAAAATTATTTTTTCGATTTTAATGATAACAGCGCTTTGTTTCGGGTTTATTGAGATCTATTTTCCTGTTGAAAATTATAGTTTTGAAAGACTTCATATCTTTCTTTTTAATCTCTGTACAGGCGGAACCATACTATTATACTATACACGTGGAAAAGAGAGAGTCTCAAAAACCATTGGTCTGTTTTTTATTGGGTCATTGATCTATGCTTTTTCTGCATTTTTGAAAATATATCCTTTAACAATCCTTATATCGGTTTTACTTTTTATTCTTGTGGAAAAAGTTCGTATTGAAAAATTTTCTCTTTTCCCATCAGGTTTTATCCAATCTGAGGAATCTGTCTCTAAAAAATTTCATCAGGCATCACTGTTATGTCTCTCCATTGGTATTGCCATGGCAAGCCTTGTGATACTGAATAATGAATATTTCAAACTTGTTACCATGAGATTGCTTACCTTGGATACATTTTTCCTGGGCTTTTCTTTCCCACTTTCTTTGATTACGCTCTCTTTAGTTTTTGGAATGCTGGAAAAGCTGGAAAAGACTTCTGCAAGAATGATCATGGAGGTCTGCTTCTGGACAATCACACTTGGTGTTATCATTTTTTTCGTCTTTATGATGTTTGAAAAAATGATCCCTCAAATTTTTGTAACTTCTGCACTTTTTACTGCAGTGATTCTTGTATTTATGCTTTATACGATATTTGCAGATAAGATCCAGCAAAAACTTTTTCTAACTTCAGGAATAGGGTTTTTAATATTTACTGCAGTGACAGGTATTGCATATATATGCATAGTGATGAGTGAAGGGTATAATCATCACAACACAAAATGGCTTATGCAGATGCATGTATTTGCCTCTTTATACGGCTGGAACCTTTGTGGTTTGTCCATAATTTGCAGGTTTGATGATTTTCCCATAAGTATGCACTCTTTAACAGTTATAGGAATCCACTGGCTGACAGCTATTGTACTGGCCCCACTTGGAATTTTCTATCCCCTGTTCGCTGTCCTTGCTGTCATTGGCTATGCATTTATTACTCTGACACTGTTTTTCAGTTACAACACCAGGAGAGTTTAATGAGTACCAGGGGAAAATTAAATCATTTCTTAAGTCTTTTTTATAATAATTCAAAAGTGCTTGTGGTAATCAATGCAGACCCGGACTCCATTGCAAGTGCCATGGCAGTGAAAAGGTTATTATGGCGAAGAGTCAAAGAGGTAGTAATTGCTTATTTCAACAAGATTACAAGACCTGATAACCTTGCCATGATTGAATATACTGAATCTGATCTAATCATGCTTGATGATATTGATAGAGAAAATTATAATATTTTTGTAATAGTGGATTCACAGCCGGATCACCATGAAAAATTTTCCAGCTTTGATTACGATGCCATTATTGATCACCATCCTCTTACCGATGATAATGCAAGATTTGTTGATATCAGACCTGATTTTGGTGCCTGTTCAACAATAATGACACAATATTTAAGGGCAAAAAAAATAAAACCCTCTTTAAAACTTGCTGCAGCATTGATGATTGGGATTAAAACCGACACATCAAATTTTACAAGGCAGGCAAGTTTAAAAGATATAAAGGCATTCCAATACCTTTATCAATTTGCAGACAATAATATTGTTGTCAAAGTTGAAAGAGCTGCTTTGAACCAGGAAGATCTGGATTTTCTCGGGAAGGCCATAAAACAAAAAAAAATTATTCATAACCGGGTTTTTTTCCATGCAGGAAATATAACTAAACCCGATGAACTCGTTATTGTGGCAGATTTTTTTTTAACACTTGTAAAAGTTAACTGGAGCGTTATATCCGGGATTTATGAGAAAAAACTTATAATAATTTTTCGTAATGATGGATTGAGAAAGGCAGCCGGTAACACGGCAAAAGAGGCCTTTTCCATGTATGGTTCTGCAGGAGGCCACAAAACAATGGCAAGGGCAGAGCTTGATCTGAGATTAATTCGGAAAGAGATCAAACAAGTTAATAAAAAAGTCCTTGCAAACTGGATAATATCAAAAATTGAAAAAACAGCTGGTACAAGAATTAATTAATTATTTATGAAAGATAAATTATTATGACGTTTTGTATTTTCTGGAAAAATTTTATATTGTAAAGAGCGGGAACAAAATATATAATTTTAGTCATGGGGATAGAAAATATTTTTTTATCTCTAATCTTAAAAGGAGCCAAATCGTGCAAAGAAAAGAGATTCTTCAGAAATTACTCTTATATAAACAAAAACATAAAAACAAATACGATATTACTAAAATTGGTATTTTTGGATCTGCTTCAAGAGATTGTATGAATGAAAAAAGTGATATAGATATTGTGGTTGAACTTGTTAAACCTGATTTGTTTTGCCTTATAGGAATCAAACAGGATCTGGAAGAATATTTTAATTGCCCGGTTGATATTATAAGATTACGGGATCAGATGAATCCTTTTCTCAAAGATAGGATAGAAAAAGAGGCTGTTTATGTATGAGCAAGAATTAACCTTGCATATTTTGTTTCAGATTAATGAAGCAACTTTAAAAATTCTAAAACGTTTCAAATCTATTACAACAGTAGATGATTTTACAGGTACTGAACATGGTATGGAAAAACTTGACAGCATCTGTATGCTGTTAATAGCTCTTGGGGAGGCTTTGAAAAATCTGGATAAGGTCACAAATAAAGAGCTTTTAATACAATATCCCCAGATTGACTGGAAAAAAGCAAAAGGGATGAGAGATATCATCAGCCATCACTATTTTGAAATGGACGCCGCAGTAATTTATGATGTTTGTCAAAGCAAAATTCCTGAACTTTCGTATACTATCAATAAGATCATAAAAGATCTTGAAACTTAAAATACAATATAATCAAATCAAGGATTACAAATTTTGCAGGGTCTGTATCCATTTTTAAAAGCAATCTCCCTGTTTTGCAATATTTTTTATACGCCCATGCAAAATCCTTTTTAACAAGCTCTTCATTCAAACATCTTTGACCGCTGTATACAATTCCAATGGTTCTTCCATATTTACCTCTGCCAAAAGAAACAACTTTAATGTGCTTTTGGAAAAGTAAAAACAAGGCACAATTTTAAATGCTGCGATTGCCAATCTTCCTGTTGGTCAGCATGTAGAGCTATTAAACACAGCTAAGAATGAAGCTTTTGAGTTGGAAATTGCCAAAGAGAAAATGCGGATAAACATCTATCAGCTCAGTTAGGCATCCATGGTCATATAACCACATTTAATGCAATGGATAAAAATGGCAAAACAAACAGGCTAAAGTTAAACCAAAAATTAAAACTGCGGCAGGAACCATGGAGATTGAAAGTAAATCAGGAGCTGAATGTTTTGATGCAACAGCAGTTTTTAACAACTCAAATCATCCTTCAGTAGAATACTTAAGGCAATTTAGAGACAATGTTTTACAAAAATCTGAAAAAGGCAAAAAATTTATAAAATAGTATTATACAAATGACCATTTGATGGCTGATTCTATTTGCACGAAAAAGTGGCTTGTAAAAGTCATCAAAGCTTGCTTGAATATTATAGTCAAAGTTTTAAAAACAAAGTTTAAATTTTAAGACAAAACAATTAATTATAGAGAGGAGTTTGTATGCCGACAAAAATAGATTTACAAAAAATAGAAACAGTAGAATCACCAAGAACTATATTGGCAGCACATTTTAAATCATTAGGAGGAGAACTTCCGATACATGGGGGTTGGGGCTATTCCAAAAACGATGCTTGTGTTATTGATAAAAATGATTTTTCTGTTGATCCAGAGATTCCTTTTGATGGCATTGGCCTTGAATATATATTTGTTGAAAAGCGAATTTATGAAGAGATGATAATCTTTCGCTCTGAAGGTGAAAAATATGCTGGTATTAAATGGAACCTTCTGGAACAAAAATTAACCACAGAAAAAGATAGAGCATACGATCAGCTGATTTTTGAGATAACTGCTTTTTCCGAGTATGACTGGCTTGAGTTAAAGGCAGAATGGGAGGATCACCAGGGATATAAAAACTCCTATTTTGATGCCAAGGCACATGAAGAAAAACGCCATAGCAAAGAAGTAAGGTTAATTAGAGAATTTTGGTTTGATATTACAAGTTTTCATGGAAAACCCGGTGATGATCATGAACAGCCTGATGCTACTGTTGTGGAAGCTGATGATGTTAAAGATAATTCTGATGACCTTGTTGAAAAGTTTTTTTATGACCCAGCTGAATATTTACATTTTCTTACAGAACTAAAGGAGCTAAAAAAAGCGTCAGCTTCTGGGAAGAGTATTGCTACTATATCAAAGGAGAACGGCTTGTATAAATATGAATTGACTTGGGAAGATGGTAGGTTTATTGGAGAATTTGTTAAAATTTTTAAACCCATAAAAGAAAATTGGAAACAGTTTGATAAAGGTTGTGCTGAAGTTGCACGAAGATTAAAAATATTTATAGAGACAGATGACCTTGATATGGTTCCACACACTCCTCCAGCTTTTGGTAATTTGTCAGATGAGTGGGATGATTATATCAAAAAAAAAGATTTGTGATCCAACACTAAAACTGAAAATAATCACAATGTAAATATAAATTTTATGATCATAGCTATTTGCAAAAACTGCGGTACAAAAAAATGGGGAGCATTTAATCAATGCAAGCATTGTGGTTTTGAACCAAAAATAGAAAATGAGCTTGCTGAATCAATGTTCCTAACAGATCATTATTTTGATAAAAATACCCTCAAAGAGATATCTTTGGCATTTCAAGCTGGAAAGTCACCAAAAATTGATAAACACAAAAAATATTAAATTACCCTTACAAAAATACTATTTCGTCAGAAAATCACCCCTACAAATATCAATTTACGACAATATTTTGCTCTATCCTAATATTGTCTTGACAAAATTAGGTTGTAATATAATAATGTCATATTATGAAGCGAAATATGTATGAAAAAATATGGGATAATCTATCTAAATTCAAACAGATGATTTTTATTGCAGGTCCAAGGCAGGCTGGGAAAACAACTTTTGCAAAAATGATTGCTGAAAAATATACAAATCATATCTATTTTAACTGGGATATAATTGATGAAAAAAGGAAACTGCTTGAAGATCCTTTTTTTTATGAAAAAGTTAACAGGAGGGATGATTCAAAGCCTCTAATAATTTTTGATGAACTGCACAAATATTCGCACTGGAAAAATTATCTGAAAAGTGCCTTTGACCGTGATCATGAAGAATACAAATTTATTGTTTCCGGCAGTGGCAGGCTTAATTTATATCAAAAAGGGGGTGATTCCCTTGCCGGTAGATACCTGCTTTTCCATTTATGGCCTTTTACCCTGGCAGAACTTTCAGATGTAAACATCTCCTTTGAAATATTTTTCAATGATTTGACAAAAATTCCTGATAAAGAAAACAACACCAGCGTAATATGGGATAATTTAAAGAAATACTCTGGTTTTCCTGATCCCTATATTGCACAGGACAGGCAATTTTATAATATTTGGTCCAACACATATAAAAAGCAGTTGATTCGAGAAGATATCCGGGATTTAACGGCAATTCGAAGTGTTGAAAATATTGAAATTCTTTTTTCACTTTTACCATCAAGAGTGGGCAGCCTGATATCCATGGCAAATCTTAGCCAGGATATTCAGGTCTCTTTTGACAGCATAAAAAACTGGCTTGAACTTTTTGAGAACTTTTTTTTGATTTTCAGGCTCTCGCCCTGGTCCAAAAAAATTTCCAGGGCAATAACAAAAGAGAAAAAAGTATATCTGTTTGATTATGCAGGCTTTGAATCTCAGGCAGTAAAATTTGAAAATATGGTTGCACTTGAGTTGTTCAGGGCTGTCAGTAATTGGAATAACCTGGGATATGGTAACTTTAACCTGAATTTTATAAGAAATAGAGAAAAAGAGGAGGTTGATTTCCTGCTTTCCAACAATAACAAGCCCCTGCTGTTGATTGAAACCAAACTTTCAGATATTAATCCTGCCAAATCCTTGATCAAATTTCAAAATATGCTGAATATACCGGCAGTTCAGCTGGTGGATAAATCAGGAGTATGTAAAAAAATTATAAATAAAACAAATAAAATTTTGATTATTAGTGCAGATCACTGGCTGCCAATTCTGCCCTGACAAGTTATTTTAACTCTCTTCCTTACAGATTGGAGAATTAATTGATCAGCATTTTTTGAAGATGCTCACTGAGAAAAACAATTGATTCAATATCAAGATGTTCAATAACTGTCTCATCAAAGAGTAATTTTGCATCTGCATCAAATCCTTCTCCCTGATCCCAGAATAAAAGAGTGACGGGAATTTTGGGAAACACCTGGAAATAAAATGCAAGATCGCATGATTCATACTGCTCGATTACATCTTTACCGCCGGATTTTTTGCATAGGCCAGGGCTTCCTGTGCCATGTCCTTTTTAAGCCATTTGCCCTGTTTATATTGTTCATCAAGCTCTTTTTGTGCATTTTTTAAAAGATCAGGCTTAATGTGAGGACAGTTTTTTAAAGGATATTTTTCAGAGACAACCATCCCTGCAAAAGCAATACAGGTACGAAATCCACAATCTTTGCAATTGGTTCTCGGTAAAATTTTTGCATAAAGATCAACAACAGAAAGGGGCATTATATTTTCTCGTTATTTAAAAAAAGCCAGGCAGAATAATATCGACAGGCTGTTACACAACACCAATTTTCCCAATTTCTACGTTGGAAAAATAAATTTGATCCTCGGGATACTTCATGTATGCCTGTGGTCAAATTTATTTTCCGCCTTGAGCTTGAAAAAATTTGCATTATGTAACAACCTGTCGGATTAGTTTTTAATTTTTAATTACTCTTTTTCAAAATCATCTTTTTCAGCGCCGCAGATGGGGCAGCACCAGTCATCTGGAAGGTCTTCAAAACTTGTCCCAGGATCAATTCCATTATCAGGGTCACCCTCAGCAGGGTCATAAACATAACCACAGGGTCCACATACATATTTGTCCATTTTTAAATCTCCTTTGAGTTTAAGTGTTTATTGCGTGTTTGTTATAGTAGATCAACTTTTTCCAGTGCAAATATAATTCCCTTATAAGATGCACCTATCACAACAACATAAAGTATTAAAAGCAATGCGCTCATCATGATATATATTCTCCTTAATATGATTCTTCATTGATTACTTCATCTTTAGTCAGTTTCTTTGAATCCATGAGAAACCAGACATAGACAACATAGGCAAGTACAAAAGGAATTCCTATTGCCACATAGGTCATGGTAGTCAGTGTATACATGCTTGAAGATGCATTATAGATTGTAAGACTTGACTGAAGATCAAGTTTTGACGGATAAAATGCACTGTTATTAAATGCAGGCAGACAGAGTACCACAAGACCTACAAACACAGTGCCAAGTCCACTGAACCATATCCCTTTATTGCTCCCTTGAAATGAAGTTGCAAGAACACCATATAATACAAGGATTATGCCTGCAAGCAGAAGTATTAAAAAATGCGGCAGGGCAAGCAGAGTTGAGAGATATTTTGAAGAGACAAGGGAAACCACGCCTGCATCATCAACACCAAATCCTTTCATAAAAAGAATACTGACAACTACATAGAGTAAAAAGGGCAGGGCAATGAGAAAATTTTGTAAGGTGTTTTTGCGCAGTCTTGATTCAAGATCCGGGGTTGAAGTTAAATCAATGCTGTTTAAAAGGTATAAGGAACCCAGCACCCTTGCATTAAATACAAGGAAGATGCCAAGACTTAAATTAAAGAGGGAAAAAGCTGCTTCCAGTCCTCTTAAATTAATCCCAAGAAGGGTATAATCCCAGGTTACTCTGTTGTACATGTCCAGAGTAAAGTTTGAACCTGTATAAAATGTACCGACTGCAGCTCCTATGAGAAGAATGCCCACGGATCCATTTATAAAAAGAAAGAGTTCATAAACACCTGCTCCCAGGAAATTATTTGGTTTTTTGCGGTAATGATAGCTTACAGCCTGGATAATAAATGAAAAAAGAATCAGAATCCATACCCAGTATGCTCCACCAAAACTTGTAGCATAAAATTTGGGAAAGGAGGCAAACAGGGCTCCTCCGAACAGAACAAGAGTTGTAAAGGGCATTTCCCATTTACGCCCCAGTGAAGTTACCACCAGGGATTTTTCAAGATCGGTTTTGGCTACCTGCCACAGAAGAGTCTGTCCTCCCTGGACAAAAGTAAGAAACAGGAAAAGAGCACCAACAATGGAACATATAAACCACCACAGCTGCTGCAAAGTTACGTAGTCAAGGCTTGAAAACATTTAATTTTCCTCCTTTGGGCCTATGGATATTTGTTTAAGCATTATGGTTATTTCAGCAATAAGCAGAAGGGTAAAGAGTCCAAGAAACATGAAAAAAGTGATCTGGACATTGCTTGCTGAAAGGTTTGTTGCTGACATTTTAACCGGTAAAAGACCGTTAATTGCCCAGGGCTGGCGGCCGACTTCTGCCACAATCCATCCCGACTGCTGGGCAAACAGTCCGAGAAGAGCTGATATCAAACCAATGGGCAGCAGCCATTTCTGCTTAAGAAGAGAATCTTTAAATATGAAGAAAAGAAAAGCAGCAAAAAGAACGGGAAATAGCGTTCCCAGAACCACCATAACATGAAAAGCATAATATGGAATAGCCACAGGCGGCACAGCTTCTTCGGGGTTGTTAAGGTAACCATAGCCCATGTATTCCTGATTTTTCCTGAATTTTTCCAGTGCAATTTGTGCCTGTGTATTATTGTTTTCTTTGCGAGCCTGTTTAAATAGAGCAAGATCATTTACAGCTTTTTTACCTTTTGCAATTTTTGATGCAGTACTCTCTATGCCCTGCTCTTCATTACCATATACAAGGTCGTCAACTCCGGGCACAAAGGCTGTAAAGGAGCGGTTTGCCAGAAGAGAGAGCATGAATGGGATTTTAATTTTTACAATAAATGGATCCTGACCATCTCCCGGCTGTTTGCCCGGCCGTAAAATACCAGCGGCAACTATTCCGGCACTGGTTTCTCCTTTATAGTGCCCTTCAATGGCAGCAAGTTTCATGGGTTGTTTCTGGGCTACTTCATAAGCTGCCTCATCTCCGGTAACAAAGACAAAGATGGAAGCAAGCAAACCAAAAACCGAAGCCACAACAATTGATTTTTTTGCCATCTGGATATGTCTTCCTTTTAAAAGAAACCAGCAGGAGACTGTCAATACAAACAGAGAGGCCATGACAAATCCTGAACTTGAAGTATGGGTAAACTTTGAAACTGCAACAGGATTGAAAACAACATCAAAAAAGCTCTCCATTTCAAACCGGGCTTTTTCAGGGTTGAAAGCCATTCCAACAGGGTGCTGCATCCAGGCATTGGCTACGAGAATCCAGACTGCTGAAAGATTGGAACCCACCGCCACCATCCATGTGGAAAAAAGATGGAATTTTTTTGAAACCCTGTTCCAGCCAAAAAACATGACAGCAAAAAAGGTTGCTTCAAGGAAAAAGGCAAAAATTCCTTCGATGGCAAGGGGAGCACCAAATATATCGCCTACTATCCAGGAGTAATTTGACCAGTTTGTTCCAAATTCAAATTCAAGAATAATTCCTGTTGCAACACCTATGGCAAAGTTGATTCCAAACAGGGTCATCCAGAATTTTGTAATGTTCCGCCACTCTCTGTTTCCTGTGCGAACATAAATTGTTTCAAAAAAGGCACACAGGAAAGAGAGCCCCAGAGTTAAAGGTACAAAAATCCAGTGATACATAGCAGTGAGAGCAAATTGTGCCCTTGCCCAGTTCACCATACTCAAATCAATGTCAAGCATAGTTCTTCTCCTTAGTCTTTGTTTCAATTTGGTTTTTATTCATTAGATACTTTCTGAGTGTTGAGAGAAGTATTTTTAGTGATTTGTTCAAGAACATAATTTGATTTTTCTTCATCGGTTTTGAAATTTGTTTCAAGAAAATCAGGAAAGAAAAAGAATTTTAAGATTGCAAACATGATAAAGAGTTTTATAAGAATGATTTTCCACAGTTTTTTCCCAAGAACCATTCCTTTAAAGCCATCTATATAGAATATATATACCCGTTTTAAAGTGTCTGATATATTCTTCATAAGTCTTATAAGGTTGTTTTTTTAATTTTTAGAGTGTTGTGTGTCATTTATAAAGGTTTTAAGATTGTCTATCCATTTAAAATTAGTTTTATGTTTTACTCCAACGGAAAAGCAAATAATATGCCAGGAACGTAAAAACAAATGAGAATGAACAGTAAGCAATTGAATACAACTACTATAAATGATAGATAGTGTCTTGACAAGAAAAGATATCAATTATTTATTAAACCTGTTTCTACTGGAAGATTCAACTTTGTAACTAAAATTTTCTAAAAGAATTGTGTGTCATGTATTGTATTGCGAGACAATAGTGTATCGGTTTATGAAAATTAATAATACACCATGCAGACAAATTATCCAAAAAATTGCTTGACATCCAAAAAAATGGCCGCTATTTTAAAACAAATTTTTTAAAATCAGATGATTATTATGGATACAATTATATCAAGAGACATTGAAGTATTAAATTTTGAACGCTTTTTTTATTTTTTTAGGAGCGTTCATCCGGCGTAATTTTTAATAATTATTGTTAATAAAGCCCCGGGTGGACATACAAAC
>JAQIBP010000097.1 GCA_027858995.1 Deltaproteobacteria bacterium
GGGTGGACATACAAACCACCCGGGGTTTTTGTATTTTTAAGGCTCTGGGGAAAATTCCCGGAGCCTTTTTTATTTTTTATATATTTTACACATATTTTATATGGGAGAGAAGAGATGATACTTGTACTTGAGAAAAGAATCACACAAATTCAGAAAGATAAAATTAAAAATATGCTTTCTGATGAAGGATGCATCATCCGTGAAATTGTTGATGCAGGCAGGAATATTATTGGCATTATTGGAAACTGCAAAAAAAGTGAGAATGAATTAAGGCAGTGTGAAGGTGTTGCAGATGTCATGCCCATTAAAACATCCTATAAACTTGTGAGCCGTGATTTTAAGTCCGAAGATTCAAAAGTGCAAATAGGCAATGTAGTGGTGGGGGGGGATAGAATTGTGATCATTGCAGGGCCGTGTGCTGTTGAAAGCCCTGATCAGGCCATGACTATTGCCAGGGAGGTTAAAAAATACGGTGCTGTTCTTTTCCGGGGCGGGGCATATAAACCAAGATCTTCACCATATTCATTCCAGGGGTTGGAGGAAGAAGGCCTCAAAATCCTTGCTGATGTCAGAAAAGAAACCGGTCTGGGCGTTGTTACAGAAATTACTTCGCCTGCCCAGGCAGATCTGATGATGAAATATGTTGATGTGGTTCAGATTGGTGCGCGGAATATGCAGAATTTTGAACTTCTTAAATGTGTTGGCCAGATGGACAAGCCGGTTGTCCTGAAAAGAGGACTTGCTTCCACAATTCAGGAGTGGCTGATGTCTGCAGAATATATCATGGCAGGGGGTAACAGTGATGTGATTTTATGTGAAAGGGGGATCAGAACCTTTGAACCTTATACAAGGAATACCCTTGATCTTTCTGCCATTCCAGTATTAAAAAAACTTACTCATCTTCCCATTGTTATTGATCCAAGCCATGCCACCGGTATCAGGGAAAAGGTAAGTCCCATGGCAAGGGCTGCTGTGGCAGCAGGGGCAGATGCTTTAATGATTGAGGTGCATAATAATCCGGATCAGGCACTTTCCGATGGTCCCCAGAGTCTTTATCCTGAACAATTTGGACAATTGACAAGGGATATCTATGTCATTGCTCCGGTTGTGGGAAAGCAGCTTGATTTTGATTATTTAAGAAAATCCAGGATGATTAATAATCTGGATAGAGACTCTTCAAAAACAGCAGCATTTATCGGGGAGTATGGAGCATACAGCCACAAGGCAAGTCTTGGATATTTCGGAGATGAAATCAAACCTGTTCCAGTACAATCATTCAAAGAAATTTTCAATGCAGTTCAGTCCGGTAAGACTCAGTATGGAGTAATCCCGCTTGAAAATTCCCTTTCAGGGTCCATACATGAAAATTTTGATCTTTTACAGGAGTATGATCTTAAAATTATCGGTGAGATCACAATCAGGATAAAACATGCGTTGATTGCCCATGAAAATGCTGACAAAAAAGCCATAAAAAAGATCCTGGCACCGCCGCCTGCCTTTTCTCAATGCCGTAATTATCTTGATCAATATCCGGATATACAGCTTGTCCCGGTAACGGCAACTTCCAGTGCTGTTCGCCATGTAAAAGATTCAGGTGATATAAGTGCTGCTGCAATAGGATCAACCATGGCAGCCAGGATTTTTAATATGAAAATCCTTGAGGAGTCAATTGAGGATAACCCGAGAAATTATACAAGATTTGCTATTATAGCCAAAGAGTCTAAATATATTGAAAACGCAAATAAGACATCCATTGTTTTTTCAACTGACAATAAACCCGGAGCCTTATTTGAAATTATGAAAATTTTTTCAAAATATAAGATTAATCTTGTTAAATTAGAATCCAGACCCATGCCTGGTAAACCATGGGAATACATGTTTTATGCAGATCTTGAAACTGATCTTGAAGACGAAGTCATGCTGCCTGTAATGGAGGAGTTAAAAGAAAAATCTGAAACATTTAAAATTCTCGGGCGGTATTAATATTTATTTTCTGCTTATACCCGTTCCAGGATGGTTGCCTTCCGGTCTCTGGTTGGACATTGCAGTAAATATAAGGTTATAAAGGTTGACAGGTTGTTATAAAATAGATAATTTTTTTCTGGAGAAAAAATCCAGCAAAAAAATTGGAAAAATCACTGTTTTGCAACGGCCTGCTTAATATTATGAAAAAACAAAAAAATAACAAAATTTTCCAGGATAAGATTATTCCTTTAAGAGATGATATTGACAGGATAGATTCACAAATCCTCTCTCTTCTTGCACAGAGGCATGATCAGGTTTTAAAGGTTGTAGAGCTAAAAAAAGAGCACAATATTCCTGTATATCATCCTGCACGGGAAGAAGATCTGATTTCAAGAATTCGCATTCAGGCGGAAAAGGCAGGGCTTGATCCCGGTTTTATGGAGGATCTTTACAGGATAATTCTGCGACAATCCCGTGTGAAGCAGACAGACCAGATGGAGGTCAGCTCAATTCTGCCCGGCGGTAAAGTATTGATTGTCGGAGGTTCAGGCCAGATGGGAAGCTTTTTTGCCTCTCTTTTCAAAAAATCCGGATATGAAGTCAGGATACTTGGTAAGTCTGACTGGTACAGAGCAGAAAACCTTTGTAAGGATATTGACCTTGCCCTTGTGTCTGTTCCAATAGAGAGAACATGTGATATTATAGAAAAGCTTCAATATTCTCTTCCTTTAAATGCGGTTCTTGCCGATATTACAAGTATCAAGCAAGAACCTGTTAAAAAAATGATGGAGTGCCACAAAGGACCTGTAACAGGCCTGCATCCATTGTTTGGCCCTGATACCGGCTCTCTTGACAAACAGATCATTGTCACAACTCCGGGCAGGGATGCAAAAGCCTGCCAATGGTTGATTGACCAGCTCTCCATCTGGGGCGCGGTCATTGTCAGATCTTCTGCTGCTGAACATGATAATATCATGGAAGTTGTTCAGGCTTTGCGCCATTTTGCAACCTTTTGTTTTGGGCAGTTTTTATATAATAGAGATGCTAAGCTTGAAAGAACTCTTGAGTTTTCAAGTCCTATTTACCGTCTGGAACTGGGCATGGTGGGAAGGCTTTTTGCCCAGAACGCAACATTGTATTCAGAAATCATTTTTGCCACCAAAGAGAGACGTGATCTTTTAAAAGAGTATATTGCATCTTTAAAAAGCCATCTTGAAATGCTGGAAAAAAATGATAAACAATTGTTTGTTGAAAAATTCAATAAAGTATCTGAATGGTTCGGTCCTTTCGGTGAACAAGCCATGCGCGAAAGTACATTCTTAATCAATAAGCTCATTGAAAGATTTTAGCTTTTATTTTTTTTCATCTATTGGTGTGCTGCACCTGTTATCACTCCGTGGCAACGGCAGGCAGTGCAGATAAGAAGCTCTCCTTTTATCTGTTCTATCTTGTCTGACAGATTAAAAAGATCTATCGGCCGGTATCCGCCAATTCCGGGTGCAAGTTGCCGGCTTTTTATCACAAGGGGTTGGTATCCTCTGAAAGAGAGGGACTCAAGCAACAGGTACATATCTTTTTTCCGAGGTTTTTTTGTATAAGTGCAGAAATGGTCAGGTTCAATACAGTTGTCCGGACAGATAAAATCAGCATGGCTTACATAAATCTGAGATTGACTTCCTCTCACGGGATTGGGCAGCAGGGAATCAATTTCAGCTGGAATTATCCGGGGAAAGAGAGAGTGTGTACCAAGTTTTTTTTGACTCCATTCCCATGCCAGGTGAACAGGAAGTGTAGGGATGATCCAGTCAACTAAAGCCTCTGGATAAAGATTATCAGCAAGGTATTCTATTCCATTGCCTTGTTCCAGGGTTAGATTGGAACCTTCTATTGCATTCAGTCGGTTTTTATCAATATCAACAATTACCAGGTGAAAATTTTTCTGCAATCTTTTTACGGCCAGTCTGCCAAACCGGCCGGCACCTATGATACATACGGTTTCCATGGCTGGTATTATCCTATGGTGTCTGAAGTTTTGCCAGTCTTGCTTTGAAACGAAATGAAGAGTTCCATGAGATGTAATAACATCATATTCCTTTTCAAATTGAAAACTATGTAAATCTTGAACCCATGCGGATACTTTGACATGATTTTTCGATGCCAATCGTTTCAGCTTTTCTATCCTTGAATCAGAAATATCAAAGGCATCGACAACAAATCTTTTTTGGGCCAAAAAAATTGCATTCTTCCCTTCTCCGCAGCCGACATCGAGAACTGTCCCTCCCTTCGCAAATAACGGCCATCTTTCTTCAATCGTTGGATTTGGTTCAATTCCGAATGTAGGGCACCAACTTTGTATGATTCTTCCCAGAAAGGTTCACTCATGCTTTGTGATATCTCCGTTTATTTACCGAATGCGGTGCTAACCGGCGCTGTTAAGCGTCCGACTCCAACCGCGTTGTTAGCAGAATTCCCCATGATGCCTTAGCATTACCATTCACAATGCTTTCTCAATTTTTCCCAAGCAGCCCTCGCAGACAGTGGAAGTTTAAGCTCTTTTCTTAAGACTTCACTACATGATATGAACTCATCTTTTATTGATTCTATATCACGATTTAGTTTCTTAATTGTTCGTTCAATTTCATAAACAACGCCAGGGGCAATCATCGCCGAATCTTTTGAAAATGATGGCAATACCTTAGATGGAGCGTCATTTATCCTTAAAGCATTATTCGGGCCATTGAGATCTATAAATTGGACTTCAAGGTATTCCTTCAGTGCTGCTTCATACTTTTTGTTTTTGAAGAGCAACTTTGCAATGTGCATTTTTGCATTTCTGTACAATCCCCAATCGTCATTTTCTGAATGCACAAGTAATTCTTTTTGTAAAAGACTTAACTGAATATCTACATCAGTGGGATCTCGATTAAGCTTCACTCGCAGTAACTCTTTTTCATGGTCGTACTTCTTGCGTTTATATAGAAAATCCTCATAGGTTCCATTTTTTATTGCCCATAATTCTTCTACACGAACAAGTTCATCTTCTTTAACCAAGATTCTTTGCATGTCAGAAGGGCGTGTACGTACATAAATATAATTCTGACATGCTTTACACTTTGTCTTTCGGCCTGGAAATTTTGTAAGTAATACACTGCAATAAGGGCAGATTTTTTCGGTTGAGCCGATGTCCACCATATAATTGGATTCATTAGGAGTTGAGGATTTCGAGAATATCCTTTTTATAAACTTAAACATACAATCCATAAGGGTTAGCCATTAAATATATCAAGCAACTATCTTTAAGGGGCAAGACGCAATTCATTCGCCAAACATTCCAAAAAACGTACTCTGTCTTTTACCGCTTTTTGTGCATAGGATGATTTATAATGATTCTGCTCCTTATCACAAACATACCAATATCCTCCAAGATCCTTTGCTTTTTGCTTTTTTATTATTTCAATTTCGCCGTCTCGTTTTAGAAAGAATTCTTCGTATTTTGATTCATCATATTTGCTAAAAGGATACCTTGGGATTAAATGAGCATGCAGATGTTGTGTAGTTATACCATCGCATAAGATTCCAACATAGATTCTCTCAGGACTTTCAGAATCTTCATTCTTCGCAATGTTTTTAGTTCTCGTTGATATGATTTTAATTATGTTCATAAAATCGGATAGTTTTTCTATAGGTATATCATCTGTTAAATCCGCTTTGTGATCATTCAATATTACTATTGATTCACCAATAGTATGCTGTTCAGGTTTAAGAACAACATAGCAATGGTCTGACTTGTAAATCCACCTATTACAAGGTTGTTTCACCCCATCAAATGGTGCTGAAGTCATCATTGATTCACGATTGCAAAAAGGACAACTCATTTCTTGTTCCTCCAGATGCAGATGCTAACGGTTGAGTTCAGGGGCCGCCGAGCGAAGCCGAGGGGACGGGGAGAAAGGCTGAAAGCCGTTCCCCGCGGTTCGCTGCAACGACGGGTTATGCTTCTTTTAACTTTTTTAATAAAGCAATTAATGCTCGGCCAGAACTACGTTGTTTGGGTATAAAGATCATTTCAGCATTTACGAAGTTTTGATAAATTAAATTTAATGATGCACACAACAAGTTTATGATCTCTTGAAGAGTATTCCATGGAAAATTTGTTTTTGTTGCTGTTGCAGGGCTAACAACTTTTTTTAGATCATTGTGAGCCAAAATTTTGTGTCTATATGGTTCAACTTGTTTTTTAAGGCTCATTAGTTTTTCGAAAATTTCATTTAGTCCCTGAATTGAACACATTGAAAATCCGTTTTTAAGAAAAGCAACAGATAGGTTTTCTTTGCCACAGCTTTTTTCTGGATCTAATAAACGAAAAATAGACATCATTATGTCTGTTGCCAGGGATTCTTTTATTAGTTTAAAAGGTGTAGGCGAAGCATTATTTAGTATCTTCACATTTTCATCTGTCATATAAAGTTGATCATATAAAATAATTTTTTGCTTTATATTAACAACATGACAGCTAAGTTTACAGAATGGTTCTCTTAAATTTTCGGGAATTTTGTCTGAATATCCGAAACGGCTATTCATTTTTATTTTCCTCCGGTTTTTGAAGCATCACGCCGGCTGTGAAGCGTAGTACAACGGAGCTCACGGTCTGCTTATCAGTGTAAATAAATAGAAAAAAATCTATATATCGCCCATAAATAATGGAAAATTTTTCTATCTATTATCATAATTTGATTAAAATACAGAAAATTTACCATTGATTTCTCTTTTTTTCTTCGTACGATATAGAATCATGGAAGTCAACCAAAACTTTTAACCGCAATATGTCGTGGAGTGGGAATAATGCCAATATTCCACTGATTATAAATTTAATCGGCAAGGATTTCATAGATCTGCAACTGTTTCCAGTGTAGGTGTTTTTGCTTTGTTGGCGCATTTGGGTTTTGCTTACAGGTTTTTGATTGGCGTAACGGTTAAGCCGCCAAATTGTTTGAGGGAAGAATGACCGAGAGTGCCAGGATAAAATCAAGTCTTTTTTTAATTTATTTTTAGACAACACTCCACCCTTTCGATTTTATCGATTTTTT
>JAQIBP010000136.1 GCA_027858995.1 Deltaproteobacteria bacterium
TTAATCTTTTGATCAAAATCAAATCCTTTTTTAGTTTTTTCTCAAAGCCCTGATATCGTCAATCGTAATCAATTTACAAAAATAGATAATTGTTAAATATAGAAGTACAGAACCAACTCCTGCTAATAAAAAATGTATATTATTGACCCGGGCTAAATAGAGAATTCCAAAAATTACAATATTAACAAATAAAGGATTTCGCATGTTCCTCAATAAATTATATTTATAGGATAGCTTTTTTAAATTTATAAAGAGCAAAATGCATACAACTAATTCGGTCAATAAAGTAGCAATGCATGCTCCTATTAAATTAAAATAGTAGATCATTGGTATATTCAATACTATGTTAAAAGCCACAGAGGCTCCAAAAATACAGGCATAAGTTCTTTCTTCTTTTGCTGCAAAAAATGCACTGCGGGCAACCACGGATAAGAAGAAAACAGGCACACTCCATATAATCAGTTGAAGCACTGGAACAGCGGGGATATAAGAAGAACCATATAAGAAACTAATAATCTCTTCTGTATATATATTAAAAAATATTACTATTGGGAGAGACAGATAAAACATCAGCTCAATACCGAAGTTTAACAAATGGTTTGCATAAGAAATGTTGTTCAGATAATGAATTGTGAGTAATGGTAACATACTACCTGTTACCGAACTTGGAAATATTTGCGAACCTTCCAATACTTGATAGGAAATATTATAAAAGCCCACATCCTTATCAGTAAGCATTAATGAAATCATAATAGTGTCACAATAATTGTATATCATGAATAATAACATCATAGTAGCAAAAGGCCAAGCTTTCTGAACAGTACTTTTCACAACTTGAGTGTTTAATACAACATTAAATACAGCAATTTTTGAGGTGACAATGACAGATATTATAAAATCAATCAGCCGCGCCAAAAGAAATCCTGCCGCGATTGCAGGCAGACCCCAGGAATTGATATAGGCTAATATTGCAACACTGAGAATTAACAACCGTTCATTGACAACAATGAACGAATCTTTATGGAAATAGTCCATTCCACGTAATACGCCCCGAAATGGCTCTTTAAATGCATGAAATAACATTGCTCCACAAACTATTAAAATAATATTTTTATCTGTACTTGATTTCGGAAGTAGCATACAAATGGGCAAAAAGACTATGGTTGACAGCAACATTAACCACAATTGGGAACCAATTACTGAATGAAACTTATATTCACCTTTTTGTTTCTTACATAAAGGTAGTTCTCTGCTCAAATAAGAAAAAAACCCAAATCGTACAAATACGGCATAAATAGTTCCAAATGATAGTGCAAAGACAAACACACCATATTTTTCAGGACCTAGCGTCCTTGCCACGAGAATTGCAAAAATATATAGAAATACTGCACTGCACTCAGATATTGTGCTAAAGAGAGTATTTCTGATAAAATCATATCTGTTGTTCCCATTATTTTTATATTTATAGTTCAATGTCTGCTGTTCTTTTAATCCTTTTGAGAAGCTTATACAAAATAATATCAAAAAAAGAAGATCTTTTTTTGCCGGGAAGCCGAAATATGAAATCACTTGATATTCTGCAAATATAAAATGGATTATGAGTTGAATAGTTTGTCTTTTTCCCGGGGATAATCCCCCAGACACATGATTGATATCCCAATTCCTTTGCCACTTTTACTGCGATATCACTCCCCTTTTCCCAGGGAAAGCACATACTTGTAACTTTCTTGTCGGGAAGTCTCTTTTCAATAGTTTTACGTGTCATTAACAGATCAGTTTTCAGATAATTGGTCATCTCTTCTTCCGTTTCGAAACAACCGTGTTCCCCATATGAATTTCGAAATTTATTAGCTTCTGAAATTAATTTTTCCTTCCAATGCCTATTATCAAAGAATCGTTCTCCTCCATTATTATCGACATATCTAACGCAATGCTCTCGCAGTTTCTCATCGTCATGGTATTGAAGTTTTCCACTCATTCTCGTATCTGATTTGTAAATTGGTGTTCCTAAAGGATATTGTCTGTCATATCTTTTATTAGTTTTTTCTGGCACTACTGGCACATCAAAGTTATGAAAATTCTTTACACTTTTTGGATTAATAAAATCAACAACCTGTGGCGAAATAAAAATTAATTCATGGTAATATGTATGGCCCTGAAAATCTATCACGCCTGATTCATGCATTTCAACAATCTCTTCCCAACTTGCAAATGGGTAACTTGTGTGATCTACTTCAATATATTGCAACCCTGAGCCTTTTCCATTCCATTTAGATCTCTTGTCATTAATATTGGTGATGAAATAAGGAGATAGATAGGCTACACCTGTTAGTCTGTATTTCTTCAAAACAGGATACACTACTGTCCATAAACTTGCCCTGCAATCATCGAATGTTAACATGATACAGTTTGACGGCATTGACGTATCTGAAAAGAGATATCTATGGAATTCATCCGTGGTAATAACATTGTATTCATTTTCAATTAGATAGCGTATCTGTTTCTCAAATATCTCAGGAATAGGAGTATGGAATGAAAATACAATTAGTTCATTCTCAATCTTAGTGAGATTCTTAAATACAAAATTTGGAAGTTCCCGTTTGAAAAGGGCTTTTAATTCCGGGTATGCAAACTTGATATTGGACTTAATTTTATCTAAAATCATATTTTAAAAATTAAGTTGCCGCTTATAAAACTATCAATTCTCAATAACTCGTTAAATTTATTTATTGTTACCATAATAAATTTTTTCGTATGCAGCAAGGGTTTCAGTTGCACACTTTCCCCAGGAAAAATTATTCCTTGATCGTTCCAATCCTTTTTTGATGAGTTTCTGGCGTAATTCTTCCGAATTTAAAATTTTTATAAGTGAAACACCAATTCCTTCAACATCATCGCTTTTTTGAATAATAGCCGCATCCTCAACTACTTCCGGCAATGCCCCGGCATCTGAAACTATTGTAGGTACCCCACAGGCCATAGCTTCTATACAAGGTAATCCAAAGGACTCATAAAGTGAAGGGAAGACAAAAACATCTGCCATTGAGTATATCTGGGGCAAGTCATCAGACACCTGGCCTATCCACAGGATATCTTTATTCAGTCCTAACTCCCTAGCTTGTTTCTCTAATTTAATTCGATAGCTGTTGCCATAAGCGCTGCTTTCTCCCCCCACCAGTACTAATTTATGTGGTAATTTACCATGTTTTTTTGCAAAGCCAAAAGCCGAAATAACAGTTTCAATATTTTTAAAAGGATATATAGTGCCAACAAAGAGGACATATCTATCAGGCAGACGATACTTTTCCTTTGTATTTTTCAAAATCTTATGATCGGAAATTTTTGAAAATCTTATTTCCGGTGCTAGATGAATAGTTTTTACTTTGCTTGAACTAATCCGGTGTGTCTCAAGTAATAATTTTTTATCTGCTATAGAATTAGTAATGATAAGATTGGAACTTTGAATCCCAAAATTATAGTAGTTTCGCCAAAAAAAAAGCTCTTTTTTTTTAAACAATTCAGGATACAACCACCAGCTTGCAGTATGCAATGTAAAAATTACTTTTGCACAAGTATCACGTAAGGTAAAATGTTTAAATCCATGATACACATTGATATTATGATCCCGTATTATTTTTGGCAACACCCAATTATTCCACAATAATATTTTAAGAGGGTTCATTACTGGTACTACAATTTTTTTCAAATCTTTTATTATAAAAAGATTTTTTTTAAATTGATATTCATCAAGCAGCAAAACAAATTCATGTTCTGTATTGATCTCGGAGAATTGTTTCAATATTGAGTAACTATAAGTTAAAACACCGCCAAAATGGTTCCCTCTTACATCAAGACATATTCGCACCGATTACATCTCCTGTTCTTCCTGATATATCTGATAATATTTTTGGGCTACACTTCCCCAGCTATAATGCTCTAAAACCCTTAGCCTGTTAGCTTCCCCCATACAGACTCTCATCTTTTGTCCCTGCTTCATTTTAACAATAGCACTTTTTATCTCCTTGATATTGCCCGGCTCAACCAATATACCATTTTCAGATTTGATCAAATCAGGAACACCGCCTGTTCTTCCTCCGATAACAGGCAGACCACATGCCATCGCTTCAGTAAACACCAGACCAAAAGATTCTGCCAGGGACGGAAGTATGAACACATCCGCCTTGTTATACAATTTGAACAATTGTTCACGCAGACAGTAGCCATAGAATGTAACACAATCATTGAGTTTCAGTTCACTACACATTTTCTTCAAAGTGTTCTCATAATTTCCGATTCCAACAATAAGAAGTTCGATGTCTTTGTCTTTTAATGCTGCTAATGCTGCTAAGACATGATCAATACCTTTACGGTTTATTAATCTTGAAACTGTTATCAACCGGAATTTATTGGCTGATTTTTTTTTACAAAGACCCGGGTTGAAAAGATCTGTTTCAACACCATTCGGAATAACTTTAAAAGATTGTTTGGAAGCGGTTTTCATAGCCGTTGCCTTAAGTCCGCGACTTAAGGCTACTACCTCTTTGGCATTTCTCCAAATATATGTGTTAACCGGTTTTAAAATAAGATTAAGCAGATGTACTTTCTTATTGTAAATGTCATAATACGGCACATCCGAACCTCTTAATGAAACAATATAAGGTGTATTTTTAAATGCCCATGGAAACAATGATAATAACCCGGTCGGAAGGCTGAAAAAATAATGTAGGATATCGAACTTTTCAGTTCTATTAAATTTCCACAGTTTAAAAGCTGCAAAAAGAATATACGTATAAGCACCTTTGAATCCGCAATCATGAATACTGTTTCTCCAGCTAAATACCCGATAAATTTTTACCCCATTTTTCACTTCAAAGACTGGCTGTCCCCCGCACTTTGAGGTTAGAACAGTAACATTATGCCCGGCCAAAGCCAAATTTTTTGATATATTATCAGTAGCATTGCCAGCTCCGCCGCCCATAGGAGGGAATTCATAGTTCAGCATTAAAATCTTCAATTGATAAATTAACTCCTATAAACTGATATATTTACGTAGAAAAGGTCCTATCATTTTTGTTGCCGGTAAAGGAAGTTTTTTCCAATATTCATCAGCACCGGTATATTTGGATTTTCCAGATAGATGATTATTTATCCATAAGTTGCTATTAATTGTTGCTGTGCTCCAGAAAAGTGGCGCCGTTTTTGCACCCCATTGTTTTTTAAAGCGGTATGTACCCTCCCCGGGCGTTGATCTTCCAAAATCAAAAACAGGATATCCCATGTCACAGGAAAATTTAAGAAAACTCCAGTAAAGAAGCATATTGGGATTCCAACGGTTGAAACATCTAAGGGAGGAAGCCCATGGGACAGAGACCTGGTTGGGATGGCATAGGATTATACCTCCTGCAGCAGGTGTCTTATCCGGCATGCGAACGAGAACCAAATGAGCTCTATTCCCATAATTTTGCAAAATTGATTCAATCCATTGAAGGCTGTGAACCGGTGACCCTAAATCATGCATATTCTCTGCAAATAAGGGGTAAAATGAAGATAGAAGTTCTGTGTTTCCAATTTTTACAGTTAAACCGTCTCGTATGGGTTTTTTTATCTGACTTCTGAGTTTTGATTTAAAGGTTGCTAATAATTTCTCTGATTTGTCAGGCAGATTCAATAGCATGCGAACTTTAATTTTGTTAATTATTTGTTCCTCATCAATACCTGCAAAAGGTTTTGTTGATCTTATCGTTATTTTTTTAATTCTTTTTTGATGTGCTATTTTAATTGCTTCTTTCAGCAGAGCTTTTTCAATATCTTCTGAATCTGCCAATGGTCCTGCTGCATCACAAAATGGAAGTGAAATAAACTTTCCTTTTAAAAAAGGAAGGTGGTGATGAACAAGTGGCAGTATTCCTTTGATACTGTTTTCTTTTCTTGTGTCATTTTTTGCAATGAGATAACATCCCTTAAATTTGTAGGCTTTTTCAACTGCATCTTTCCATGCTGGTAGATGGTAAACATTTCCATGGGGATGATTTAAAACATATTCATCCCATGCAGATTTATCTTTGAGGTTTAATTCTTTTATAACCATTTCATGAATTTTTCCTTGCTGCTGCACTAAGATGGATTTGTCGAGTAGACATCTATTTCCTCCTATACTTAAACGTATTATTCGTGAGGAAATGACACCCCTCACAGAACCCGCCGTGCGGTTTTCCCGCAACGGGCTCTTCGCTAATATTCAC
>JAQIBP010000012.1 GCA_027858995.1 Deltaproteobacteria bacterium
CAGTGGTACCTGTACGACAAGATCCGGGAACACATACCCGATCCAATGGACAAGGACGCGACAGCTCCTCTCCCAGCTGTTGCGCGTCCTACCAAAAAGCAGAATGGCCCGTCACCAAACGAACACAGCGCTGCCAGATAGGCTTGTTGTAGATGATTGATGAGACCATATTTCCTATTCACCTTAAGGTAGGTTTTGTCAGCTCACTCCCCAAATATGCAAAACAAAGCCTTGGAATGCTTCAATAAAAAACACATATGAAAAATACAACATCATTCGTTTCCCTCCCGGCAATAACTGATTTTTCAGCTAAAAAATTTGCATCCCTTCAATTTGCTGAAGCCGATGAGATAAAAAAAATTCAAACCAAACTGTTTTTATCTCATCTTAAGTTTACATTGAACAACTCTCCTTTTTATAAAAAGCTATACAAAGATATAAAAATTAATTTAAAACAAATCAAACAGCTTTCAGACATAAAACATCTCACTCTGACACAAAAAAGCGATCTTTTTTTAACAAAAGAATTTTTATGTGTTGATAATAAAGAGATTGTCGATGTCTGTCTGACTTCAGCAACATCAGGATCAATGCCAACCATAATCTCACTCACATCCAACGATCTTTCAAGACTGGCATATAACGAAGAACTCGCTTTTGCAATGGCAGGTATAAATGACAATGACACAATGCTCATCTGCGCGGCTATAGACCGATGTTTCATGGCCGGGATTGCATATTTTCTGGGTGGTGTAAAATTAAAAGCAAGGGTATTGCGCAGTGGTTCAGGAAGTGCCTCTCAGCACTGGGAGCTTATTAAGCTTGCAGATGCAACTGTTATAGTTGGTGTTCCCTCCCTGATGTATAAAATCGGGCAATATGCCATTGACAACAATGAAGCTCCTGCAGCAACACATATTAAAAAACTGATTGCCATAGGGGAACCCACTAAAGACGAAAATTTAAATCTTCTTCCGATTGCCAGCGAGCTGGAAAAAATGTGGAGTGCCAAGATATATTCCACCTATGCATCATCTGAAATCGCGACAACTTTCTGTGAATGTTCAGCCAGAAGAGGGGGACATTTAAGACCGGAATTGAATATTACAGAAATTCTTGATAATGATGGAAACCCGGTTAAAGACGGAGAGAAAGGAGAAGTTGTCGTAACTCCGTTAGGGGTAACAGGAATGCCTTTGATTCGGTTTAAAACAGGAGACATCTCATATCTGATGAATGAAAAATGCTCTTGCGGACGTACCACGAAAAGGATAGCACCCATCCTCGGCAGAAAAAACCAGATGTTAAAATACAAAGGAACGACCGTTTTCCCAAATGCTATTCTGGCCTGCCTTGAAGGCGATCAAAGATTTCATAATGGCTATATTGAAGTCAAAAAAAATAAAGATGGAACTGATCATATTCTGCTCTATGCCGCTCTCTGTGGCGAAAAACATGATACAAGCTGGATCAGTGAAATATTAAGAGCCAAGGTTCGGGTTGTCCCAGAGATCAAAATCATAGACAAGGAAAAAGCAGACAAACAAGTGTATCAATTTGATAAAAAACGAAAAAGGATGACTTTTTTTGATTTACGATAAAATCATCATCCTTGTTGCAATCATTCTAAGGTAAATACATTATATGGATAAAAGACCTGTTATTGTTCTTACAGGCAACGACCTGAGCTACAGGGATATTGTTGCCATCGGAATTGGGGATAAAAGAGTTGAACTGGATGATAAAGCTCTTGAAAAATGCAGAGAATCAAGAGCTTTTCTTGAAGAATCCATTAAAAATAAAAAGATTATTTACGGGGTCAACACCTCTTTTGGTCCCATGTGTAATAAGATAATAAATGACAGGGAAATAGAAACACTGCAAGACAATCTTATTATCAGTCATTCAGCAGGACTGGGAGCACCTATATTGCCCTATATTGCACTCGGAATTCTTGCTGTCCGTTTAAATACACTTGTAAAAGGATATTCGGGTGTCAGGGTCAGACTGCTTGAAATGATAAGGGATATGATTAATAATGATTTGGCTCCCTATATCCCTGAATGCGGAAGTGTTGGTGCATCTGGAGATTTAATCCATCTGGCTCACATGTCTCTGGCAATTATTGGCAAGGGCCGAGTTTACTTAAAACGACAACTTATAACAGCTAATCAAGCATTTGAAAAAACAGGATTAAAACCGCTAAAACTAAGCTATAAAGAGGGCCTTGCTCTGATTAACGGTACTGCCGCAATGACTTCCATTGCAGCTTTTACATTGTTCGGTGCCAATAAGCTCTTAAATATTGCCTGTATCAATGCCGCTTTTGCAATTGAAATATTTGGGGGTATAGACGATGCCTTTGATGAGGATCTTCACCAGGTCAAACCCCATCCCGGCCAGCTTGCCATTTCCGGAAGGATTAAAAAATTGTATAAAGGGACTCAAAATATCACAAAAAGAGAACATATCCATAACCGGATCAGAAACCAGAACCACTGTGATATTCCTGTCTTTGAAACCACTATTAATGTGCAGGATGTATATTCAATAAGATGTACGCCTCAAATACTGGCACCTGTTAAAGAAGCTTTTGACTATGCAGTTAAAACCATTGAAACCGAAGCCAACTCAACAAATGACAATCCTATTATCATTGCGGAAAAGAAAAAAATTTTACACGGCGGCAATTTTCACGGGCAGAGCGTCAGTTTTGCGATGGATGTACTCTGTATAGCCATGTCAACATTATGCAATCTGTCTGAAAGAAGGACAAATAAGCTTCTTGATAAAAACTTGAATGAAGGGCTTCCCGAACATCTTATCGCGGGAAAGCCGGGTCTGGCCATGGGGTTTATGGGGGCTCAATACCTTGCCACATCTACTACAGCAGAAAACAGGAACCTGGCAAATCCAATGAGTGTAAACTCCATTTCATGTAATGCCACAAACCAGGATGTCGTCAGTATGGGTACAATAGCAGCCCGGAAAGCATTCAGACTGGTAAGCAATGCTAAACATATCGTCACCCTTGAAATACTTGCCGACTTACAGGCACTGTCCTTTAAAAACACTGACAAACTTGGATATGGCACACGAAAAATTTATGATATCCTCAACAAAAATTTTGATGTATATGATAATTCAACCATCTTCCATGACAGTCTTGTAAAATTCAGGAAGATCCTTTTTTCCAGTCAACTTTTCGATGACTTGTCCATTTATTTTAGCAGCAAGTAACCATCTGAAATGACCGATACACAATCTAAAATACTTATTGTAATACCATTATATAATCATGGGAAAACTGTTCAGGATGTCATAGAACGCTGCAAAAAAATCCACGAGAATGTTATTGTTATTGATGACGGCAGCACTGATTTAAAAAAAGATCAATTTAAAAATATCAATTTTATGTTGATACAGCATGACCGCAACTGCGGCAAAGGTGCTGCAATCATGACAGCTGCCAGACAAGCCTCCAAACTGGGGATGACTCATCTGGTAACAATAGACGCTGATCTTCAGCACAAACCCGAAGAGTTTTTTTTATTCAAAAATGCCATCTATAACTCCCCGGAAACTTTATATATAGTGCCTGACCGAAAACCCTACCTTTTTAAAAAATCACAGGCTTTTTGTTCAACGGTATAAAGCAATTTTTGCTAATAATACGCACTCTGAATACCATTCATAAAATATTGGAGACTCAGCTTTGTTTTTTTAAAAATTGG
>JAQIBP010000016.1 GCA_027858995.1 Deltaproteobacteria bacterium
GCAAAATACTGTAACGCTTCAGCCATATTTCAAAACTGATACGGTGTATCCGGTACACGGCCGCGATCACGGTAATATTATGGACAACCGTACCGATTCTCGGAGCGTCAAATCAGTCCATCCCGATGAGATATAGATTCGTTACAAAAAAAGGGGAGTTGCACTCGATGAGGGGAGAATAAGGATTCGGGAAGGCCGCCAGTCCGTGCTTTATAATCAGACGCCAGGCTGTTCAGCTAAAAATGAAAGCACAAGATTGACATCAACAAACACATACTTCAATTGCCTGGCTCGCTCACGGCAATCCGTGACGATTTCTTCAAATTTTCGCATATCTCCCTTGGTAGCTGCATAGATCTGTTCAACCGCCTCGGGTTCAAAATCCTTGTATTCCAAAATAAAATCCTCCACTTCAATGGGATACAACACGAGCGTTTTCAGGCGACTGAGTATATCGGGATGTTGGCTGGCAAGATAAGTCCTGACCTTGGGCAGGCCGGCAAAAACAATCGGCACCCGCGCATCAATAATGCGCTTCAGATATGGCCACAGACGCGCATCGAGATCATTGGCCTCATCGATAATGATAAAATAATCATCTAATGCGCATATCATTTTCAGATAGCCGGGGGTTCGCTGATAACTGGTGCTGGCCTCATAATTCAATTCTTTGAGTATGGACGCCAGGGTTTCATGCACATTAAACAGCGACTCTGCCCATACGCACCGGAGTTTTTTAGGCTGGATCAAGCTTAAAAACCGGGTTTTTCCCGCCCCATAGCCGCCCTCGACCAATACGCTTTTGCCCCGTGTAATTCGGGTATATACCGAGGCCAGATAGGATCTGCGGCGTTTATCATTGATGAAGCACTCTTTTCTTTTCATTTTGCACCATAAACCGGTTTTCGCTGGTCTTTGATGCAATCGAGCATAAAAGCATTAAACAGTGCCGCGCCGGTTATTTGGGGGGGTTGGCGTAATTTGAGCAAGTACCTTTCGTATCTCGGCTGGTTGTGTTCATAAACGCTCCGGGCTATGGGGAGGGTCAGCCCCTCATTGTATCTTTCCATGAGAGCACCCCGGTCGATCACCATCTCTTTTTCCGATAAAAATTCAATGATCTGTTCCAACTCATTGGCTTTGAGCTTAGCTTCCGGGGTTTTCTTCGCTTTTTCAAATGGCTCCCGGCAGATGGCTTCGCCAAGTAAAATTCCATCATCCTTGTGCTCAAAAATATAAAGCTTGTCGTCAACTGCAGAAATTTTCACTTTCGTGCTTTTGTGCCGGCTGAACTTCTCTGCCCCGTCAACCACCATATATGCCTGTTTGTTAAACGTCAGGGTCCTTTTAACTGACACCGTAGCCGGTATTTTCTTAAACCCGTATCGCATCAAATCCGCCACGGTGTCGGGTGAAAAGCAGATCTTGTTCATGCCGGCCATATACGCATCGAATTTTTGTGCCGGTATCCAGGACATGGTTTTGCCGTTTACACTGAAAAAATGTTTTGTTTCATTGTGTTCTTTCCGGTAGGACTCGATCAGGCCGGCTTTTGCAAGATCCTCAAGGTTGATATCCAGATGCGTGACCATGATTTTTTGTTTTTTCCCGCCTTTGAAAAGGTAACCGGGTATTATTTTGTCGATTCGATCTTCAAAAACCTTGATGATTCTGATTTCAAAATTATGAAGGCTGCGGTGCGATGATTCGAGGTGAACCTTGTCTTTCGGTGAGAGATTTCGTGCAAAATCGGCTTTCAGATAAAATCCGCCCGGCACCGAATAACAGATATTGAGCTCATGGATCGCACGCTTCAGATTTAAAAACCCCTTGGCATTATCCGGCCGCAGGCGGACTTGCTTTTGCGGGAAGGCCGTGCTCAGCAAAAACTGCATAAATACAGTGACGGCATTTATACTGCTTTCCGAAAAGCAGACGTCTAAAGCAAACATATACCGCGATCCGGTATCATAGAATTCGATTACCTGCGGTTTTTTCCATTTACCGTCCGGGTCCCGGATTTTGAGATAATGCAAAACGCATCCATCCATCTGCACCAGATCAAAAACAGGCTCATCCTTGAAAACATAATGACTGTCAGTTTCCTCAAAATCAGGCCGGGACAGATAGATCCCAAGATTTGCCTCTCTGGCATAGCGCCGTAAGGCCCCCAGAGAAATTGCTTTGCCAAACTCCTGCTCAAGCCAGTGATGATAATTTTTGATCGTCCGCGCCTGCTGGGTGATAAAAATAAATCCGGGATCGGAGATCTCACTTGATGCCTTGACCATTTCAACAAACCGGCTTTTGACCGCTTGGCACAAGACTTGTTTTCGGCCGCTGCACTTGCGTCCCTCCATGATCCCCTGGCCGGCAAGCAGCAGCGGCTTTGGAATAACCCCGGTTTTGCGGTACTGGTCCATGTAGTACTTTTTTGCCCGGCGTTTGGCCGATGCGGTCTTGTTCATGATTTTTTTGTGCAGCAGCACCAAAAACTGCTCATCTTGGGCCATAGCCATGATTATAGTTTCGAGGCGATTTTATCTTTCATGACCCGAAGCCAGAACATAGCGGCTTGCCGGGATGTGCCCACCCAGCCGTCCTGCTGGGCCAGGCCTATGGCTGCCAGCATCTCCATAACCGCCTGTTTATAGCCGGCGCTGATGATGCCGGTCCGATCTCTGGCAATATAAGAGCCGCCCGTGGACGCTGTCACAAAACGGCGGATATTACATGCTTTTAAATCCTTTCCGCTTGACAGAAAGGCACGCCATATCCTGCGCTGATCATTGGGTGCCAATGCCGTCAGGGGTCTTAGCTGGGCCTCGTTTTCCGGAAGAATGTCTCCAATTGGAGACAAATTGTCGATAACCCGCGAGGCCTCGATCAACCGGTACGCCTGGGACCTGCCCATGTCCCACCGGCTTTTCAGATAGGCGTTGAAGCTCTCAAACATCAATTCACGGTATAGCCGCTCATCACGGACCTCCCTGAGCGATTTGCCGGTCTGATAAAACCCGCTCTGGCCCGATTCTATAATGCGCTCCAAATCCAGCAGCCGGCTCATTGGTTCACCTGTCCGAGCCACTCTTTTGTCTTACCGCGCCGCTCTAAAACATCTTTCAAAAAGGAAACGCTGTCGACAAATCCCATATTTTTAACGATCATCACCAGATCGATCGCATTGAAGTTTTTCTGGCAGCAAAAGCACCGGGCCAGATTGGTCGACACCTTGGTCGCAGTTTGAAATTCATTGCAGACGGGGCAAAGAAAACGAAAATAGCCGTCAATGGTTTTGGACTCCATGAGCAGCAGGTCTTTGATCACCGCATTGATCGGAATATAATTTCGCAATTCAAATAATTCCGCAGATGAAAACCGCCTTTTCATTAAACACCTTCCTATGTGCTTGTAAATGGCCTTATCGTCATTGCAGACAAACCGAATAATCGTATTTGCCGTAATGCCTTCGGGGAAATTTTTCCACCACGACACCCGGGCGGCCACAAAAATGACAAAAATGCGGCTCTGCTGCCGGCAACGACACCTTTGTTTGATTTTTCGGGGCCATCTTATACACAGTCAGGGCCGGTGTTGAAGATGGATCATCCATGTTTTTTTGATTCGCTCTTTGAGCGTATCTGCGGCGATTTTCAGACAGACGGTGGGCGCGTTTGCCCTTTTGGGTTTGACGGTAGCGTTGCTGTGCTTTGCGGTGGGATGCCCGGCAGGCGCTCAGCCGGCAGGTACCAGAACAATAAGCCTGACCCCGCCAGCAGCTTTGGCAAACATAAAAATGGGTGTAGCAGCATTGACAAACAACAGAAATTATTATCACGGCATTCGGCCTTGCAATTTGCCGGAAGCCGCGCTATGTTAGCAGTGAACTTACGACTGTGGTGGTTTAAAGTTCAAGTCCCAAAAAAGCCCGAAATTCCAGTTTCGGGCTTTTCTTTTCTAAAATAATCTTCTGTTATTGTCCATCTTTTGCTTTAGCCCGCACAATTGCCCTGTTCAAAATCTTATAAAACCGACACACACGGCGGCGGGGTATGCGGGGTATGCGGGATACTGTTAATTTTTTGGCGGGGTATTGCGGCGGGATAATGGTGCGTTACACTATTTTGCTTCTGTAATCCCAAATACCGTTACAGTATTTGAATCTTACCACTCCCGCGCGGGGGCAGGGCTGTCAAGGGATTATGCATGGGTTATTATGTCTTACTCCTCGCGGGTATCCCCGAGGGATGGGAGTGCAAGTTACAGCAAGTTCCCACTGAGCCATTGAGCGATTTTTTCATATGTTTGAAACCCGACCAACCGCTGCCCATTGAAGATCAACGTCGGAACTGCCTGAATGTTTAGCCGCCTTGACTCATCCCAGTCCTTATCAACGGCATCCTTGAAAGCCCTGGCTTCCAGAATATCCTCTGCTTCTGCTCCAGGCAAACCGACTGATCTGGAAAGCTCAAGAAGAACAGACTTTTTTGCGATATTTTTACCTTCTACCATATAGGCCCTGAAAGCAGCCTTGTGGAACGCATATCCCCTGCCGAGGGAATCCGCCCACAACCCCAGTTCCTGTGAAAACCGCGTGTTGTAGGTATCCTGCAATTGGCCAAATGGCAAACCTATATCTTTTGCCTTGTTTTTCAGGGTCTGCATATAGGAGCGAACTTCTTCTGTGGATGTATTCAAGAGTCGGGCAATTGAGATCCCCTCATCCGGAATTTCGGGATGAAGGGGAAAACATCTCCATTTGGCGGTGACGTCTAAATTCTTCTCTATTTTTTCAATACTCACGGTAATGAAATAGCACCACGGTCAAATATAGTCAGAAAAAATTTCAAGCTTTTTGGAATCGTTCATTTTAATATCCTCGCAAATTGCCTTTTTTGAAGAAATAATGGCAACCGTCGACATTTGACATATACCATCCTGAAAATATCATTCAACAAGTGTCCAGGCAATACTAATAATTATTTGCTATATGGTTCCGTATATTACTCAGTGGCTTCCCCCTGTGTCAGGATCAAAAAAGGGCAC
>JAQIBP010000166.1 GCA_027858995.1 Deltaproteobacteria bacterium
TTTCAGTAAGCAAAGGCAATATTGATTCATATTTTGATTTTAGTCTTGTTTCTTCATTCATAAGAAACAGACTACACAATTTATATCAAATTGTAAAGTTTATTTCGTAACAATTACTATGTTTCATTGAAGAATGGTAAACCAACTCTCCGAAATCTTTATCCATTGTTATAACCATACGATTCTCTAAAAAGGCGGTTCGAATAATATTTTCATCTTCCATACAGGGGTCAATGTCCTGAACAGCTTTGATGTCATAATCTTCAGCATGGAGATAATTTTCTATTTCTTTGCCAACGCCCACATCAATAAGAAATTTTAGTTCTATTGAATTCATGCGAAAATTTGTACTGGAAAAACTTGCTCTTCTTCTATCAACCCGGTTGCATATGCGAACACAGCTTGAAAATCTTCTTTTTCAAGCTCGGGATATTCTTCAAGCAGTTCTTTTTCAGAGATACCAGCCGAAAGTGCCCTGAGTATTTGTTCTACAGTGATTCGCATACCCCTTATTGTTGGTTTCCCAACCATTATTTTTGAATTTATTGTTATCTTTGAAAGCAAATATTCTTTTCTCTTCATGACATTATTCTCCCTTGTACATAAAAGTTTTCCGCCACAATTCAATTGACATATTCTTTTAGTATCTTTAAGAATATCCCATACTTCCTGTTGAGTCAAAACTTTTATCAGTTATAACAACAAAAGACATTATCGGTTAATCTAAATTTGGCAATTAATCACTCAAGGTTAATTCCTGTACCCTCAAGAAGTTCAGTTTCGAAATAATCAGCCTTTGGGATAATTATACTTAAATTATATTTGGATGCCCTTATAAAACTTCGTACATTTCCAGACTAAAGGGTACTCAAGGATCAATAGAATTTTGTGTAAGGTTTTCTAATATCAAGCCTTGATCCCACTTTCCCGATCAAGATGGCCCGCAATTTGTTTTGGCTGTAAAAAAAATTAAGTACAGCAGTAAACAAAATAACAAACATCAAAATAGGCAAAATTTTTATCAGAACACTGCTGCTTTTCAGCAGGGCAAGCTGGGCTGTATGACTTTTGAAAAAAAATAATACACCATAAAAAATCGAGACAACTAAAAGGAAGTATTTCCCTCGAAAGAGCACCAGGAAAAAATCAAGTACTATTTTCATTTTTTTTGAAGTGCATACTCCACCTGTCCGATTTTGGTCGGTTTTAAATATTTACAATGAAATTGGATCAACCTTTAAAATCATAAATTCTTAAATTTTTGCATTTCTGGTGGTAACACACGCCCTTTATGTCCAATTGTGACAAACTGGTATGACAAGATCTCTTATAATAAATTTAAGGATCAAAGCACCTTGGAGCCATCATTATTATTGGCGCGGGCATGGTAAAGCATTCTTTCGATAGCCGTCATTACATCCTTTTTGTTGGAGTATTGCGACAGTTAAGCCAAAGCCATCCAGCCCGCAAAAATTATTAAATCTAAAATTATAAACAGCATCACCAATTTGTATTTATGTTATAATTTGAGTTCTATTCCATAAAGCTCCTGTATCATATTGCGCCATTGACCTAAGGCCATCTCTTTGGAAAATGCAATATCCAAAGCACCTGCCTGATTCCACTTAGCATGAAGCTTTGGCCATGTCCTTAAATAATATGCTGCACGCTCTTTCATTTCAATCTTTGTACTCCGTAAATATTTTGGCAGATAGGTTTGTGAAGTACGCATCAGGCCAATTGCCATACGCAGATATCTTCTGGCCATTCCAAAATCAGCATGTTGACCTTGTGTATCACGCCTTTTGTAATCAGATCTTAAATCTTCTGGTCCATGTAAACCCATGTGAGAAGCTGATTGGACAACATAATCTTTCAAGATATGATTGCAACGTTTCCCCACTTTTTTGACATGGGTTGTCCCATGGGTACCACCAGTTTGTTTAATTCTTGGGATAATACCAGAATATGAAACTATATTGCTCAATGACTTCTGTTTGGCCGGATCTCCAATTTCTGCACTAACTCCTGCGGCAAGAACAATACCAATACCCTGGATACTGGTTAAATAAACGCCTTGAGTCTGGGCTAAATTGTGAGCTATTTCTTTATATAATTGATGAATACTTTCTTGCAGACAGGTAAAAAGTTTTATCTGCTGACTCAACGAAATTTGCAGGCTTACCATATATTTTTCAGGTGGGTTAATAACCTTGGCGGCATATTGTCGAAGTTTTTTAACACAATGATCAGGTTTTTGCACTCCTTGACGACTAAGAAGTTTAATTAATGTTGAAGCTCTACGTCGTTGGATCTGAGGGACACTGAATTTATCCTTCATTAATAATAAAGAGCATTTTGAAAATGGAGCAATGCCACTTTGATTTTCATTTAAAAATTCAGGAAAAATCCGATCAACAAGGGTATGAATCCTATTTTTGACTCCGGTTGTCATTTTGACAAGCTGCCGTCTATGGCGAACAAGCATTCGCAAATTCCAATAAATACCAGATTGTGCCGGGGAATAATTCCCTCTACAATTGAGAAGTGCTTTACTGATTCCCAATAGATCCAGACAATCAGTGCTTGCCTGCATGTTTTCTCGGTATGTTTTTGCATCATGTGCATTTATCCCTGCAACCAGCCATTTGTCTGAACGTAAAGAAGAGATAAAATTATCAGTATAGGATCCGCAATCTTCACCTCCAAAAAAGACATGTTGAAGCTTAATTCCATTATGACGACATGATTTTTTGACTTGATCAATCAGATATCGTTTACCACCTAAGGAATTTTTTATTGAAAATGGTTTACGGATAATTTTTCCATTACCGTTGCAGAACATGACCATATGGTCCTTTTTGGCATAATCCATTGGAATACACATCACTTTGGATCTGTTTTCTGCCATTTCAAACAGACTAATGATTTCTTGACTTTGATTATCAAAAATGTTTTTCTTTTTCATGGTGAGGCTCCTTTATAAACTTTCACTGCTTAATTGCAGATGGATCATTAAAACATACCACTATTAATAGATGGTACATTATTTTTATGGGGAGCTTCACCCATTTGAGAAAAATGTTATATTTTTAACTCAAAATATTAAAAAAATGAAACTATCTACCCCAGAATAATTGAGTAATGAAATATGTGTGAGAATATCTGAAAATCTCTCACATATTCACAACATCAATTATTCTGAAAGGTACCAGGTAAAGGGCTTGTCCTGATTTTTCATAACAACACTCTCAGGGTAAGGGTGGTTAAGATGGCAATTATTATGGTAAAGCAAAAGGCAAGTATATTACGATACAGGGTAAAACGGCCTCCGAACACTTCCACTTCTGCAGGCAAATGGATAAAGCTCAAAGTGACTCAGGACAGGACAAGGGCGCTAACCGCATAAAGAGATATCCCCTGACCAAGTAGTTCTCCACCGATAAGATAACTGATAACCGGGTTTCCGGATGCAACGGCACCTGTCAGCGTACCGACCATGGTATCAATCAAGGGATTGCCTTGAAACAGGCTGGATAAAATTTCTGGAGTCACCAAAACCTGAAATAGACCTACAAGGCCTATGACCCCCATCAGCAGGGGTGCAATTGCTAAAATAGCAAGGCTGTTTTTTTGCAGAATTTTTAAAAAGGAGGGCCTTGGGGGCGTTTGATTATATTGTTTTTTGCCCATAGTGGAATCAGTCATAACTGCAATCACTATCAATGATCAGAATTTATGTAAAGGCATATTTAATTATATTTAAACAAGCTCCCATTACTGTATTTTGGAGACAAAAAGCCTTCATAAAAGTTAATGGATCTCTATTAACTTTTGACCAGGTAAAGAGTTATGATTATTTGCATTGACCATAAGAGCTCCCAATTAAAATTCCAGTGAAGTATATTTTTTATATCCATAACAATTCCGACATCCAAATACTACGTACACGGATAATTATTCTTGATTGCCTTTAACTGATGCCTTTTGTATCCTTCTTTTATATGGTACTGTCTGCTATGAATTTTTTTTCAAAGCTAATCATAACCATCTTTGTATTGTTTTTGTGCTACCCATTCCCTTCGTATGGATTTGAGCGATACAACAGGGTTACCAAGTATGATGGTTATTTTAAGAAATACACCAAACATTTTTTTGGGCCCGGATTTGACTGGCGATATTTTAAATCCCAGGCCATTGCAGAATCCAACCTGAATTCCGATGCAAAATCCCATGTTGGAGCAAAAGGAATCATGCAGATAATGCCAAAAACATTTGAAGAAATTAAGTATAAAAACGCTTCAATAAAAGGATCTTCCCTGCAACCCAAATGGAATATTGCAGCGGGTATTTATTATGA